>NZ_NCJX01000066.1:0-25826 GCF_002282635.1 Acidiphilium sp. 34-64-41
CCATGATGAGGGCGAAGCGGTCGAGCAGTGAGATCGTCAGAGGGGTTGGGGCGGTGCGCACCAGGGGAGATAAGCATGGTGGGCGGGGGGTGAGAAAGGAAGAAAGCACTTCTTTTTTGAAAAAAAGAAGCAAAAAACTTTTGGTGCTGTGGGTTCGGGGCGGTTTTATCGGCTTGGGGTAACGCTGTGCAGAACGTATGTGGGCGGAGCATTGTGGGATGTCGGCGAGGCCCATGAGTCTGGTCGGACGGGACACTTCGTTATGCGCAATTCGCCTGCTCATGGCAGGTCGATGACGTCACCGGAACAGGGATGAACAGGATCGCGTCGGGCGTACGTAAATTGCTGGTCATAGGGCACCGCCTAATCGGTCAGGAGATTGACCGCGTCATCGCTGCCCCCGTCGATGACGCGTGGCGCAGGTTGCGGTGCCGCCGTTCGATGCGGCGGCGGGGCGAGCTGGCTGGTGCCGTGAGGGGGGCGTTATGGCCAAATCCGCGCGAACACGCCATCCGGCACTTCGAAAGTGCCCTTCGGCGCGCCGTGATACCATTGTTTGGGGAATGGCACGGGGTGCTTTGCATCGGTGATCGGGAGGCCGCCGCCCCAGACGTTGAAGATGATCGCGAAGGCGATTGGGCCGCCCTGGATTTTTACCGGTGGCACCGCCCCGGCCACCGCCTTGATCCGCTCGATCAGGGCTGGTGGAATGTGGTTCTGCCCGGTTACCACCCAGGCGCGCGATTCGAGGCCGGGTTTGACGCCCATGACCAGGGATGCGGTGACGCCGTGCTGCGGGGGCATGGCATCGAACAAGGCGGCGAGGCTTGCGTCGAGTTGTTTGATATAGGCGGCGAGGGGCGCCGCGGCGCCGACGCGGGCGACCAGGACGGGATTGGGTTGATAGACGACGATCGTTTGCTGGTGGAACGCCGCGGTGTCCGCCAGGTTCGGCGCGCCGGCCGCCGGGTGGACCGGGAATTCGAATGTCAGCGGGCGATCGGGCATGCCGGGCAGGAAGGGGCCGAAGTTGACGTTGATCAGATGATTGATGACCGCGGCATTGTCCGCCGGAGGCAGGGCGCCCTTCGCGACGCCCGCTTTTTGCACGTAGCCTTGCGGTGTGACGACGGCGAGGGCGGCAAATGGTGTGGTGACCCCCGCCTGGGCGAGGATGGCGTTGAACGCGCGATCGTGATGGAGTTGGCGTACGATCGCGTGGGCGTAGGCGGCCATTGCCTGCGTCTGGGCCGATGGCGTTGGGTTTTGCGGGGCGATCGGCTGGCTTGCCGTGCGGGCGGTGGGGTGCGGCGCGCAACCGGCCAGGGTAGCCAATATTGCGGCGCCGGGCAGGAGGATCGCGCGCCGGATTGGCGAGGATTTCTTGTTATGGGTTTTGTTTGTCATTGTTGGTTCCATTTTCAATCGGCGCGCGGCGCGTAAATTGTGGGAAGATCATAGTCGATGGTTAGTGGGTGTATGGAATGACTAACCGTGTTTGAGCTTGTAGGGGAGGAAATTGCCTTGCGGGCCGCGCGCGAAGGCGTGGACGTAGCAGACCCCATTGCCGCGGATGAAGGCCTCGCCGACCCGGTCGAAAAAACTGCCGGTGTAGGGGCGTGGGGGCTCGTTGCCGGCGAGGATCAAGTAGGTTTGGCCGGATTTCGCGGGCAGAATGAATGGTATTTTACATGTGCCGCCAGGGAGAAAACCGAGGTAGATGAATAAATCGTACTGGTCGGCGGGGATCGAGACGGTTGTCTGTGATTGTTTCTGGGCGTCGCCGTTCAGAATTGTGGCGGTGTTGCCGGTTCTACGTGAGACAGGCATCCATACCTTTGTATCTCAGCCTGGGTCGCATCTTGACCGTTTCCGTACGCAGCGCCGGCACGCGCAACGCGTGGAAGGCCTTACTGGGCGGACTATCGGACTATTTCCAAACTGACCGGCTGCCGGAGCTTGGTAGAGGTGGTAGGGAGCGGAAGAATACTCTATCCTACGATTACTGGTGCAGAATATCCTCATTCGTCCAAATAATCTCTGACACAAAAGCCACCGAATGCTTGAACAGCCAATTGTCCCCTTTCTTTAGAATATGGCCAATTCCGCCAACCGAGGTCAGGTCATAAAGTGCCTCATAATACTTTCCGTCGGTACCTGCCCCAAGCGAGAGCCTGATGTCCGGGCGTGACTTTTTGAACACCGATGGCAGGTGCGGCGAACTACTGCCGGTATATTCAATTGCGAAAATAATTGTGACGATATTATCAGCCGTGCCGATTCGCGCCTGGTAAATTCCCGCCGTTTGACCGCCAGACGTCAAGCATTCCACACCAGGAAATTTCTGAAGCAGGTAAGCGTATACGATCCGTTCGACACTCGACCCTACCGAGGCACGGTAAAATGCGTGTGGCTTCGGATTGTTGCCTAAAAAACGCTCCTCCAGCTTCATGCCGAATTTGCCGGCCTCCTCCACATTCAGCGCGCCTAGTTGCCGACCTGCTCCGGCTGCGATACCTACCAGTACATCATTGAAATACAACGCTAAACGCTGTTGATCTTCGGTAATGACGCTGGCGAAGCTGTGGGTGTAGGAGACGGCACGAGCCATAGTCGGATCCTCGAAGATAAACTGCCTGTTAGATTATGCATAGTTTTCGGCCGGCGCAAGAGAGCCTTTCATCAGAAATATTTTGATTGGCCGACCAGTGAAATTTATAAAAGTTTTTTGCTTCTTTTTTACAAAAAAGAAGTACTTGCTTTCACTTGCCTGACTTGATCACGCCGCAGGCGGTGGTGTGATCTGGCGGGCGCGGAGGCGGCGGATGCGGCGGGCGTCGGCGTCTAGGATCAGGAATTCCAGGCCTGAGGGGTGGCGGAGGATTTCGCCGCGGGTCGGGACGCGGCCGGCGAGGGTGAAGACGAGGCCGCCGACGGTGTCGAGGTCGGTTTCGCGTTCTTCTTCGGTCAGGATGTCGCCGTAGCGGGCGATGAAGTCTTCGATGGGGAGGCGGGCGTTGAGGTCGATGCTGCCGTCTTCGCGTTCGGTGATCATCGGGCCTTCGATTTCGTCGTGTTCGTCATCGATGTCGCCGACGATGGTTTCGACCAGGTCCTCGATGGTGACGAGGCCGTCGACGCCGCCGTATTCGTCGATCACCAAAGCGAGGTGGATGCGGCGTTGGCGCATTTGCAGCAGGAGGTCGAGCACGGATGGCGCGCAGGTTGAAGGCTTCGGGTTTGCCGGTGTAGCCGAGGACGTCCTTGACGTGGACCATGCCGAGGATGTCGTCGAGATGTTCGCCGAACACGGGCATGCGGGAGTGGCCTTCGCGGCGCATCTGGTCGATCGCCTGATCGAGCGTGACGTCGGCGCGCATGGCGATGATGTCGGCGCGGGGGATCATGACGTCGTCGGCATTGAAGCCGCGCAGGCGCAGCACATTGGCGATCAGAGCGCGTTCCTGGCGGTCGAGCCCGGTGCCGCCGCCGTCTTCGGCGTCGATTTCGGCGTTGGCTTCTTCCATGAGTTCGCCGATCTGCTGGCGCAGATCGGGCTGGTCGCGGATTTTGTGGAGGAGTTTGGTGAACCAGCTACCGCTCATCGAAATCGTCTCCTGCGGAGCCGATGACGATGATCGGTCGTTTGGCGCGCAGCCGCCACGCCAACCCTGCGCGCGGTCATGACTGGTGCTTCCAGGGGTTCGGAACCCGGAGTTTGGCGAGCAGGCGGGATTCCATGCGTTCCATGCGGCGGGCTTCGCCGGCGGTGTGGTGGTCTTCGCCGGCGAGGTGCAGCGCGCCGTGGATGATCAGATGGGCGAGGTGGTGGGCGGGGCGGCGGTTTGCGGCGGCGGCTTCGCGCAGGACGATGCCGAGGGCGAGGATGATTTCGGGCGGGGTTTCGTAGGTGAGGACGTTGGTGGGCTTGTTGCGACCCCGGTCACGCGCGTTGAGGCGTTTGACGGTGGTATCGTCCGACAGGATGATGGTCGGGTGGCGGCCGGCGATGGTGAGGGCGCGGGCGATCAGGCGCTCGGGCGATTTGACGTGGCGGCGCCAGGCCGGGTTGGCGACGATGATCTCCCCCCGCGCCGGCGGAGCGGCGTGGGGGGGCTTACTGTAAGGTTCGGAAGGCTCCATCAGTGACCGCGTTCGCGCTCCTGCTGGGCGGTCATGCGCTGGTCGTAGGCTTCGACGATGCGGGCGACCAAGGGATGGCGCACGACATCGCCCACGCCGAAGCGCGCGATGCCGATGCCGGGCACACCTTCGAGCGTGTCCAGCGCATCGGCCAGACCCGAGCGCGCGCCGGTGGGCAGATCGATCTGCGTGAGGTCGCCGGTGATGACCATGCGGGTGCCTTCGCCCATGCGGGTGAGGAACATTTTCATCTGCACGGGGGTGGTGTTCTGGGCTTCGTCGAGGATGACGAAGGCGTGGGCGAGGGTGCGGCCGCGCATGAACGCGAGGGGGGCGATTTCGATTTCGCCGGCGGCCATGCGGCGGGTCATGAGGTCGCCGGGGAGGAGATCCTGCAGCGCGTCGTAGAGCGGGCGGAGATAGGGATCGACTTTTTCCTTCATGTCGCCGGGCAGGAAGCCGAGGCGTTCGCCGGCTTCGACCGCGGGGCGGGAGAGCACGATGCGGTCGACCCGGCCGGAGATCAGCATGGCGACGGCCTGCGCGACGGCGAGATAGGTTTTGCCGGTGCCGGCGGGGCCGATGGCGAAGACCATTTCATGCTTGGCGAGGAGTTCGATGTAGCCGGTCTGGCCGGGGCTGCGCGGGCCGACGGCGCCCTTGCGGGTGCGGATGGCCGGCAGGTCGGACAGCGGCAGGCGGGGATCGGCGGCGGGGTCGACCAGGCGGGCGGCGGCATCGACCTCGGCGGCGTCGATCGCTTCGCCGCGGGCGAGGCGCTGGTAGAGCGAGGAGAGGGCGATTTCGGCGGCTTCGACCTTGCTGGGTTCACCCGAGATCGAGACGCGGTTGCCGCGGCAGGCGACGCGGACGCCGAGGCGCTGTTCGATGCGGGCGAGGTTGCGGTCGTGGTCGCCCACAAGAACGGATAACAAGCCGTTGTTGTTGAAGGTTAAAGTGCGGGATAGCGAAGCCTGTGGCGCAATGATCTGGCTCAAGCTGCGATTTGCTCCTGGTTGAGTGTGGCCATGAGGGAGTTGGGGTTGGCGGATGTGATTGTCACGGGATGAATGCTGCCTTGGGCGAGATTGGCGTGTTCGACCACGACGGGTTGCAGGTAGGGCGAGCGGCCGGCGATCTGGCCCGGGTGGCGGCCGGGGCCGGTGAACAGGACATCGAACCGCTTGCCGACCTGGGCGCGGTTGAAGGCGTGCTGCTGGTTGCGCAGCGTTTCCTGCAATTCCATCAGGCGGGCGTGGGCGAGCGGGGCGGGGATTTGGTCGGGCGCGTCGGCGGCCCGGGTGCCGGGGCGGCGGGAGTAGGTGAAGCTGTAGGCGAGGGCGAATTCGACCTCGCGCACGAGGCGCATGGTGGCCGCGAAATCGGCATCGGTCTCGCCGGGGAAGCCGATGATGAAATCGGACGAGAAGGCGATATCGGGGCGGGCGTTGCGGAGTTTTTCGACGATGCGGCGGAAATCGTCGGCGGTGTGGCGGCGGTTCATCGCGGTGAGGATGGCATCGGCGCCGGATTGTACGGGCAGGTGCAGGAAGGGCATGAGCTTGGGGTTGGTGCGGTGGGCCTGGATCAGGTCGTCGCTCATGTCGCGCGGGTGGGAGGTGGTGTAGCGCAGGCGGGCGAGGTCTTGCAGGTCAGCCAGCGTTGCGAGCAGGCGGGAGAGCGGCCAGATTTTGCCGTCCGGCCCTTCGCCGTGCCAGGCGTTGACGTTCTGGCCGAGCAGGGCAATCTCGCGCGCACCGCCTGCGATCAGGCGGCGGGCTTCGGCGATGATGGCGGCGACGGGACGGCTGGCTTCGGCGCCGCGGGTGTAGGGGACGACGCAGAAGGTGCAGAATTTGTCGCAGCCCTCCTGGATCGCGAGATTGGCGATCGGGCCCTGGCTCGACTGGGTCTCGGGCAGGAAGTCGAATTTTTGTTCCGCGGGGAAATCGGTGTCGATCACGGCGGCGTGTTTCGCTTCAACCGCGGCGATCAGTTCGGGGAGTTTGTGGTAGGCCTGCGAGCCGACCACGAGATCGACATAGGGGGCGCGGCGGAGGATTTCAGCACCTTCGGCCTGGGCGACGCAGCCGGCGACGGCGATCATCATGCGGCCGTTGCGGGCGTCTTTCACCGCGCGGAGACGGCCGAGGGCGGAGAACAGCTTGTCGGCGGCGCGCTCGCGGATGTGGCAGGTGTTGAAGATGACCATGTCCGCATCGTCGGTCGCGACTTCGCGGTAGCCGAGGGGACGCAGCAGATCCGCCATGCGGAGGCTATCGTACGCGTTCATCTGGCAGCCCCAGGTGACGATGTGGAGCGTGCGCAAATTCTGGTTGGTCGCGGCGATGGGGGTGGTTTCGGTCATTCCTGATCATCCGGGCGTGTCATCTGCCCGTCGATGTGCCGAGTTGCCGGTGCGGTCAAGCGCGCGGTGATGATACCAGTCCCGATTTCATGATCATACTATCGCAGACATTGTGTAGAGTCTGTCAAGCGGTTTCATGCGACAGGATTGTGACGGGGTATGGGTAGTGCTGGCGGGCTGGGAGGAGGGCGGCGCGCAATCCACGCCGTTGAAACCGGCAATGCCCCAGTGCAAAAAAGTTTTTTGTTTCTTTTTTACAAAAAAGACGTCTTTCCCTGTCTACCCGGCGCGCCCTTGCCGCAACCGTGCCGCCTCGGTGGCGATATGGCTTTCGAGGTCGGCGGCCAGGGCTTTGCGGCCGATATTGGCTTCGACCGGGGTGCCGAGGACGATGCGGGCGCGCCAGTTGTGGCGGCCGAACTGGGCGTAGTGCGAGGCGATCTCCATATCGCCGTACCAGGCGATGCGGGGGCGGTTGCGCCGGCAGATCGGCAGGCCGTCCATCTGGTCGTAGACGATGGTGATGGGCTGGACGATCGGGTTCGACGGATCGTTGGCCAAGGCGAGGAAGGT
This sequence comes from Acidiphilium sp. 34-64-41, assembly GCF_002282635.1. Taxonomy (NCBI): domain Bacteria; kingdom Pseudomonadati; phylum Pseudomonadota; class Alphaproteobacteria; order Acetobacterales; family Acidocellaceae; genus Acidiphilium; species Acidiphilium sp. 34-64-41. The sequence continues at coordinate 7,085 of NZ_NCJX01000066.1, forward strand.
CGCGTGGAATTTCATGACGCGCGCGCCATCCGACGTGGTGCCTTCGGGGAACAGGATCAGGCTGTCGCCGGCGGCCAGGCGGTTTTGCATGTCGTTGCGTTCGCGCCCGGTGTTGCCGTGGCGGCGCGAGACGAAGATGGTGCGGCCGGCCTTGGCGACGAGGTTGATGCCGGGCCAGCGGGCGATTTCGCCCTTGGCGACGAAGCAACCGGGCAGGACGGCGCCGAGGGCGACGATGTCGAGCCAGGAGCTGTGGTTGGCGATGAACAGGACCGGGCGGGCGCCATCGGTGGCGATGGTGCCGGTGACGTCGAGTTTTACGCCGAGGATGCGGGCGACGCCGGACCAGTAGAGCAGCGGGATGCGGCGCTTGGCAGTGCCGGACAGGTTGATCAGCACGAGCTGGAGGGGCAGGAGCGCCAGTGTCCAGCCGATAAAGGCGACGAGGCGGGCCAGCATGCGGAGCTGGCCCAGACGGTCGTTTTGGGCGCTCAGGGTGCGTCCCCGCGCAGCATGGTGCGCAGGTCCGCGATGATCGGACCGGGATCGACGCCGAGGGTTTCGCGCAGGACATCCGCCCAGTCGCCGATGTCTTCGACTTTGGTGGGGTTGTCGCGCAGGAGTTCGCGCTTGATGAACGGGTAGCCGGACAGCAGCAGGTGGCGCCAGAGATCGGACGTGGGGTTGAGCGGCTTGCGCCGAGCGATGGCGTCGCGCAGGCGAAGGATGTGCAGCCAGCGGGTGAGATCGAGCGGGTCGTTGCGCGCGCCGGCCGCGCCATCGCCATCGAGGTAGCCGGCCAGCTGATCGCGGGTGATCTGCTTGGTCAGCATTTCGTAGGGCCAGAGCACGGCGACGCGCATTCCGGCTTTGATCATCGCCTGGGTCATGCCGACTTCGTATTTGCCGATGACATAGGCTTTCGAGGGTGCGGGAATGACCTGCTGCCAGAATGTGCGGAAGGCGGGCGCGCGGATGGCGCGCGGGCCGAAGGCGACGAAATAGGATTGCAGGTGATAGCGACGCTGCCAGCTTTCGGTCAGGCCCCAGACATCGGCATCGGTGTAGTCGAGCCGGAGCAATGTCGCTTCCAGCGGGCGGACCGGGCCGAACACGCTGTCGTTGACGATGATGATTTCCTCGGTTTCGGGTTGGGGCAGGTTGAGGGTTTCGATGCCGTCGCGCCAGCCGCCAAAATCGTAGCCGATGTTGCGCCGGATCAGCACGCCGGCGCAGAGGGTGAGCAGGCGGGCCTCGGCGTTGGGCTCGATTTTGCCGGCGTTGGTGATGAACACCACCGAGCGGCCGGATTCCGCGAGTTGGGCGATGTAGGTGAACAACGCCTCGCGCACGCGGCCGCCGCGATCCCAATGCAGGAACAGCACGATTTTGGGACCGAGCACGATGCCGGTGGCCGGTTTGCTGACGATGACCTGATGCGGGCTGCGCAGACGACCCAGCACGCCGGCGACTGTGAAGATGACGGCGGCGCGGACGGCGCTGATGCCCAGCCAGAGTCGACGCAGAATACTCGCCATCGGCCGGTGTTATCCTTTGAGTTCGAGGGCGAGATCGTCTGGTGCTGCGCCATAGCGATCGAGCATGGCGCGGCCGAGCGCGTTGGCTTCGGCGGCACGGCCGGTCTGATGCAGGGCGATGAGTTCGCCGCGCAGCGATTCCCAGAACAGCGGCGGTGCCGCATCGCCCTGGGTCAGTTCGGCGGCGAAGCCCCGGCGGACCGCGGCGAAGGCGGCTTCGGCACGGTGGGGTTGCGGCGGGTGTTGCAGGTCGAGCACGCCGAGGGCGAAGCCGGCACCGCGCAGGGCATCGGTCGTCGCTTTGGCGTAGTTGGTGAAATCCGGCTCGATCCTTGGGCGCAGCAGCGCGGCTCCGGCGAAATCGCCCCGGTTGACCGCGGTGACGAAGCCGCGCAGCGCCAGGTTTTTCACGCGGATGGGGTCGGCGTGGTCGGTCTCCAGCGCATCGAGCAGGGCGGGGACGGCAGCGGTGGCGTGATCCCCGATCGCGAAATGCGCCTCGGTTGCGATCAGATCGATCCGGCTGGCGGGGTCGAGCAGCGCGTAATCGATCAGCGCGATCAGGGGGCGGGCTTCATCGAGCCGGCCGAGGTGGATCAGGCGCAGCGCGGCCTGCGCCCGGGCATCGGCCTGGGCTTCTGGCGACAATCCGGGCAGTTGGGCGAGCAGGGCGGGGACCTCGGCGGGGTCGCCGGCCACCAGGGTCAGGGCGATCAGGGCAATCGAGGCGTCGACCGCGTCGTCATCGATGGTGATGGCGGCCCAGGTATCGATCGGGGTGGTGGCGCGCAGGGTGGTGGCGTCGTCGTAACGGCCGCGGTTGACCAAAGTGACGAAGGCACCGAGCGTGATCTGGCGGCGGCGTGCGGCGTCGATGTCGATGGTTGCGATGCGGCGGGGGGCTTCGGCCGGGTCGCCGGTGACCAGATCGAGGATGGCGAGGCCGATGATCGCATCGCGGCCGACAGCGTCGTGGGTGGTGTCGGGTTCGGGCGCTGCCAATTGGACGATGGCTTGGGCGGTCGCGTAGGCTTGGGCGTCGCTGTAGCGCGCCGCGTTCACCAGGCGGGAGAAGGCGCCGATCAGGATGTCGCGGCGGCGCTGCTCGTTGATTGCGAGTCCGGCGAGGCGGGTGGGCACGTCCAGCGGGTCGCCGGTGGCGAGGTCGAGCAGGGCGAGGGCGAGGCGGGCGTTGCGGCCGGCGGGATCGTCGCGCGCGACGGCGCGGCTGACGATGTTTTCGGCATCCGCCATGGTGATCGCCGCCTCGTAGCGTCCGGTATCGACCAGGCGGCAGAAGGCTTCGAGCAGGATGGCGTCGCGCCGGGCGGGATCGAGCGGGATCGGGCGGAGCAGGGCCGAGATGGCGGCGGGGTCGGCGGCGCGCGCGATCGCGATGGCGATCGCGTTGCGTGCATCGGTTGCGGCGGGGTCATCGCCCGCGGTGCATGTGGCGGTGACCTGGGGGACGTAGGGCAGCGCCTCGGTGAAGCGCGCGCGGTTGACCAGGCGGACGAAACCACCGCCGAGCAGGGTCGGGTAAGCGGGATCGGCGGGGCCGAGCGCCTCGGCCATGGCGATGGCGGCGAGCGGATCGCCATCCGGTGCCAGGGCAAGCTGGGCGATGACGATTTGGGCGTCGCGCCGGACGCCGTCCGGCAGATCGGGCGGCGGGGTGGTGAGGTGTTCGCGGGCGAGGAGGTCGCGCGCGAGGGGGGTGGCGCCGGCATTGGTGAGTTCGATGACGCCGCGCCAGACGATGGCGGCGCGTTCGGCGGCGGCACCCGCGATGGTTTGCAGGGCGGCGAAGCGGGGCAGGGCTGCGGCGTCGCCGCTTCGCGCGGCTTCGATCGCCGCTTCGGCGATGCCGCGCCATGATAGTTCCTCGGCGAGACCGTCATTCAGGGACAGGCGGGCGAGGGCGGCGTGCAGAGTGCTGGCGGCGGCGCTGGCGAGCAGGAACAGCGGGGCGGCGCGATCGCGCGTGGCGGGATCGGCGCGGAGGCGGCTCGCTTCGGCGTAGAGGATCATGCCGAGGTTGAGCGGCATATGGTCCTTGAGTTCGGCGAGGCTGAGGGGTGCGAAGGCTGGCGGCAGGGCATCGATCGTGTCGAGATCGAGGCCGAAGCGAGCCTGGATGGCGGGCCAGAGCCGGTCGCGCATGGTTCTGGCGGCCGGCCAGTCGAGGTCGATTGCGGCTTCGAACAGGGCGCGGCCGGCGAAGCCGAGGCCGAGATCGGTCGTGGCTGGGATGTGTGCGGCGCGGGTGGTGAGGTAGGTGCGGAAGCGGCGGCGCTGCAGTTCATCGTCATCGATCAGGGCGTCGTCGGTCGCGCCGGCGTAGGCGACCAGGGTGAGGCCGTCGTGGCCCATCACGGCACCGGTGAAGCCGGCGCGGTCGAGCAGGCGGCGCAGGCTGGTCGCGGTCTGGAACACCATGTGGATGCCGGGTGCCAGGAGTTGGACCAGGGCGGCTTCCGGGGTTTCGCGGGTGATCGCGGCGCCATCCGGCGTGGTCAGCAGCAGCAGACCGCCGGGGTTGAGCCGGGCGCGGATGGCGGCGAGGAGGTCGGCCGGGGTTTCGACGTGTTCGATCACCTCGGTCGCGGCGATGACGTCCCATAACGCCGCTGCGGGATCGGCCTGGGGGAAATAACCGTCGTTGATGGTGATGCTGAGATCGGCCGTACCGAGGCGCGCCATCGGCGAGGGGTCGATGCCGAGGCCTTGCCAGCCGAGCGCGTGGATTGCGAAATCGAGGCCGAAGCCATAGCCGCAGCCGATTTCGAGGAAGCGCGTGCCGGCGGGGCGGGCGATGCGGCCGATGGTTTCGGTGATCGGCACCAGGCCGGCGCCCTGCTGGATGTGGAACTGGTGCCAGCCCCAATCCATCACGTCCGGATCGTGGTAGTTCGGCACGTCGAGCGGTGGGTAGAAACGCGCGGTGCAGGCAGGGCAGGCGAATACCGGCTTGCGGTCGCCGCCTTTCAGTTTCGGCGCGGTCCAGGCGACATCGAGCAGGTGCGGTTTGGCACCGGACGCGCCGCAGTTCGGGCAGGGCCGTTCGTACGGCGGTTGTTCGGTGTCCGGCCAGATGACGCGGATGGCGGGCGGCGGCGGTTGCGGCAGATCCATGGCGCCTTCGCTTCCGGCCGCTGGAGTCAAGCGAACAGGGCCGGCATGCGGGCGCGCAGGGCTTCGGTCAGCTCGTCGCGGCGGGCCCAGAGCGCGTGGTACCAATCGGTGCGGGCGCGGATCTGGTAGGCGAGCATGCGGTTGTCGCTGATGTCGGCGCGGGCGGCATCGGCGAGACGCTTGGCGGCTTCGGGGTAGGCGAGCAGGCGGAGCAGCTGCATGCGCAGATGATCGGGGCTGCGGAACAGCAGGCCGTTCTCACCCTCGCGGATGCTGGCATCGTAGACGGTGGGGCTGGCGAGGGAGACGACGCGCGCCGCACTCGCTTCGATGAATTTCAGGTCGGATTTGGCGCGGTTGAACGCGGTATCGGCGAGCGGCATGAAGGCGATTTCCGAACTGGCCAGGGCGTCGCGATAGGTTGCGTAGTCGCTGGTTGGGATGAAATTTTTATTGGTGGTGTCGAGCGCATCGAAAAAGCCGCGATCGTGCAGCACGGTGACGGCGAGGCGGGGGCCGACGGCGCGCAGCACCTCGTTCAGGACCGGCATGTAGGGCGCCCAATCGTCCTCGCGGTTCAGCGCGCCGAAAAACAGGGTCATGCGCTCGGGGTTGGCGAAGTTGCGCGGGGCGGCGAGCTCGGTGATCGCGTTGGGGAAGACGGCGATTTCGGGGTTGTATTCGGTGAGCACGGCGGCCAGCGCCTCGGTGCTGGTCTGCACCGCGTGGACGGCGGTGAAGGTCAGCAGGTCGGCGGCCGCGATGCCGCGCTGTTCGAGGAAGCCGGGGTGATCGTCGAACTCGGTGACGACGAGGTAGCCGCGCTCGATCAGGCTGCGCACGCGGGCGAGACCGGGCTCGCCGATCAGCAGCGGGCGGTGCAGCACGGCGATGTGGGGCGCGCCATCGAGCACGCGGTTGAGCTCGCTCTCGGGTTTGATCGCGGTGATCAGGGAGGGGTCGGTCGCGAGGCCGCGGATCGGGTCGATCACCCGCACATCGGACACGCCGCCGACCGGCGGCAGCATGGTGGCACCCAGCACGAGGCGGGGGCGGGGCTGTTTCTTGGCGCGCCAGATGAACTGGATCGGAGTGGCGCGGTTGCGGTAGTCGTTGGGATCGACGCCGAGGCTGGCGAGCGCGGGGGCCATGGCTTCGGTGAAGCGGGTGGCACCGTCGGGATCGGCGGCGCGGGGGCGGACATCGCACAGGGCGAGGCCGGCGCGTTCGAGGGCGGCGCCCATGGTGCGCGGGGTGAACCAGCGCAGGTGGGTGCGGTCGAGCAGGCCGATGTCGTCATAGTCGAACTCGCCCTTGAGCAGGCGATAGGTGATGCTCCAATGCTCGACATTGGGAAAGCAGACCAGCACCGTGCCATCCGGGTTGAGCAGCTCGGCATGGCGGGCGAGGACGGCCCAGGGATCGGCCAGATGTTCGAGGACATCGCCATAGACCAGGCAATCGACGCCTTCGGAGAGATCGAACGGGAAGGGTTCGGTCTGGACGTCGCAATAGGCGGCTTCGGTGAGGCGGGTTTGCGCCATGGCGACGGATTCGCGGTCGATATCGACGCCGAGCACGCGCGCGCGGGGATTGCGGCGAAGATAGGCGGCGCCGATCGCGCCGCCGCCGCAACCGATATCGATCACGGTGCGGGCGGACAGCGGGATCGCCATCACCAGATCGGGGTTGGCATAGTCGGGATAGGCGCCGACCATCGGCAGGCCGTGGGGATCGAGCCGTTCCGGCGCGGTGGTTACGTCATCCATGCTCATTGATCCTCATCCGTCTCGGGGTCCACCGTCGCGTCGCCGGTCGGCCGGCTGCCGCGACCAACGCCATGATACACGAAACCGGCCGCGCGCATCGCCGAGGGGTCGAAAATATTGCGCAGATCGACGATGACGCGCCCCGGCATTGCCTGGGCGAGGCGGGCGGGGGCGAGGGCGCGGAATTCGTTCCACTCGGTCATCACCACCAGCAGGTCAGCACCCGCGATGGCCTGCGATGCGGTTTCGGCAAACTGGATCGAGCCGGGGAGCAGGGGCTTGGCGGCCGCCATCGCGGCGGGGTCGTAGGCGATGATGGTGGCACCGGTTTCGGCTAATGCCTCGATGGCGGGGATGGCCGGGGAATCGCGCATGTCGTCGGTCTCGGGTTTGAAGGCGAGGCCGAGGATGGCGATGCGCTTGCCGCGCAGGTCGATCGCCGCGGCATCGATGATGCGGCGGCCGAGGCCGGCCTTGCGGGCTTCGTTGACGGCGACGACGGCCTCGGTGAGGCGGCTGGGCGCGCGGGCGTCCTGCGCGATGCGGGCGAGGGCGAGCGTGTCCTTGGGAAAACACGAGCCGCCGAACCCGGGGCCCGGGTGGAGGAATTTGCGGCCGATCCGCCCGTCGAGCCCCATGCCGCGGGCGACGTCGTGCACGTCGGCGCCGACCGATTCGCAGAGATCGGCCATCTCGTTGATGAAGGTGACCTTCATGGCGAGGAAGGCGTTGGCGGCGTATTTGATGAGTTCGGCGGTTTCGAGGCCGGTCATCAGGATGGGGGTTTCGATCAGGTTGAGCGGGCGGTAGAGCGCGCGCAGGATTGTGCGGGCGTGCTCGGTCTCGGCGCCGACCACGACGCGGTCGGGGCGCATGAAATCGCCGATCGCGCTGCCTTCGCGCAGGAATTCCGGGTTGGAGGCGACCTCGATCGCGAGATCGGGGCGGAGTTGGGCGGCGAGGGCGGCGAGTTTGCGGCCGGTACCGACCGGGACGGTGGATTTGGTGACCAGGACGGCCGGATGGTCGAGCGCGCGCAGGACCTGTTCGGCGGCGGCGAAGACATAGGTGAGGTCGGCATGGCCGCCGCCGCGACGCGAGGGGGTGCCGACCGCGATGAAGACGGCTTCGGCGCCGGCGATCGCCTCGGGCAAGGCGCCGGTGAAGCTGAGACGGCCGGCGGCGCGGTTGCTGGCGACCAGGGCTTCGAGGCCTGGTTCGTAGATCGGCATTTCGCCGGCCAGCAGGCGGTTCAGGCGGGAAGGGTCGGTTTCCGCCACCGCGACCTCGACGCCGAATTCGGCGAAACAGGCGGCCGAGACCAGGCCGACATAGCCGCCACCAATGATCGCGATTTTCAAGCCGGGGTTACTCCTTGAGAACGGTGGGCGGGATGGTCGCGGCGGCGTCGCTGAGTTTTGAGAAAGCGTGTCGAAAACAGGTTACAAGGCGTGTTCTGGCAACCTCCATCCCCGGTTGCAAGGGGTTGGGTTGCGATCGGTGAATGTGTTGTTTTGTGACCTGCTGCATGGATGATTGCTTGCTCAATTTATAACCGTTTCACGAAATCGTGACTATGAATTGGACGTTATGCTGTAACAATGCGTTAAAATTCAGTCGTTGTATCTCGTCAGGGTCTAATTTATGGCAGGGTCATGACCGTAATCGGCTCGCCGCGTAAACGTGCCGCTGAGATGCGCCAGACGGCCATGAACGTGATCGCCGTGACGAGCGCGCCGGTGCTGCTACGCCTTTCGCTGGGTCGATGGCCTTGTAACAGTGAGCGTGATGCATTCCGGCGGGGGTTCATCGACCGTTCCGTGCGATTGCCGGCGCTCGTGCGGGCGCTGAGCTCCGTGAGCGATGTGTGCAATCTGATGGGCTACGCAATGCGGGCAGAGCGGGGCACCGCGGAGGCACCATTGTCGCCCTTGCAGGGTGATATCCTGACCGTGTGGACCGGACCCAAACTCGGGTTCCTCCACCTTGAGAAATGCGGCGGGGTCGCTGTGATGCGCTGGCTCGCACCGCAGTTTCACCCCGAACAGATCGACCCCGACCCGCTGCGTGCAGTGCCGCCACAGAATTTTTACCGCGCGCCCGCCGGGATCGGGCGTGACGTGGCACGTTACGCGCTGCTGTGGGGGCATTTCGGGCTGCCGGCCCTCGAACGAATCGATCCCGACCGGTTCAAATTCACCTTTCTGCGCGAACCCCGCGCGCGGCTGGTCTCGATCTATCATTTCTGGCGCAGCGTGCGGCCGGATGTGATCGGCGACGTCGCCAACGACCCGTTGATGGGCGCGGCCCACCGGCACGATCTGCTCGGGTTTCTGCGCGATCCGGAACCCTCGCTTCGCGATTACCTTGATAATTTCTATGCGAGACGATTGACCGGCCGCTATAGGACCGGCGCCGCCATCGATCCGCTCATGGCCGATCCCGCAGCCTCACTCGCCGCCGCGCGCAACGCACTCGCTCGGCTGGACTTCGTCGGAATCACCGAAACAATGGACGACTCGGTGCACCGACTCGCCATGCTGATCGGCGCCAAACCACCCGATCGCCCGGTGCGCGGCAACGTCACCGCCGAAAATCACGTCGAATCGGCCGATTATTTCCGCCAGGCCGAACGAACCCCCATAACACCCGAAATCCAGGCCGAACTCGACCGGCTCACCACCCTCGATCGCACCCTCTACGCCGATGCCCTCGCACGACACCGCACCCCACACGCACGGGCCGCAGAGTGATGACTGCAGGGTTGGGGGGGATGGTGCTTTTTTCAGCAAGCAAGGCGGGGGCTTTCCCTCCGGAGCCATTCCAGCGATGAAGAGCATCGCTGGAACCTTCGGCTCCTCCGCCCCCTCGACCCCCGCAGCGATCACTTTGTGACCGTGCTTGCGGGGGTGGGTGATCTGCGCGACGATGGGGGATGATCGCGCGCGAGCTTGTTCTCGATCCTGACATGATTTTGCGGGCTTATCGGCTGGGGATGTTTCCGATGGCGGAGACGCGGCAGTCGCGGAGTTTGCATTTTCTGGACCCGGAGCGTCGTGGGGTCTTGCCGTTGGGTGGATTTCATGTGCCGCGGCGGTTGTTTCGGACGATCAGGACGACGCGGCTGGAGGTGGTGGCGGACCGGGATTTTCGCGGGTTAATCGGGTTATGTGCGGCGGCGCGGGCGGTGCGGCCGGAGACGTGGATCAACCGCGAGATCGAGCGGTTGTTCGTGGCGTTGCATGATCTGGGCCATGCGCACAGTGTCGAGGTGTGGGATGGTGCGACGCTGGTGGGCGGGCTGTATGGGCTGGCGATCGGCGGGGCGTTTTTTGGCGAGAGCATGGTGTCGCTGGTGCGGGACGCCTCGAAGATTGCTTTGGCGCATCTGGTGGCGCGGTTGCGGTTATGTGGGTTCAGTTTGCTGGATACGCAGTTTTTGACCGAGCATCTGGCGCGGTTCGGGGCGCGTGAGGTGTCGCGCGCGGCGTATCATGGGATGTTGGCGGAGGCGGTGGCGCGGCCGGCGGGGTGGGTGGCTGACCTGGATGCTGCCACAATTCTTGCGGATATCGGTGCCATGCTGGCACGTGACCATGATCGGGAAGATAGCGTTTGATGAAGAGAATGCGGCGGTTTTTAGCTGGGTTTGCGGTCGTGGGGCTGGCGGTGGTCGGGTGGGGCGGTTTGGCGCGGGCGGCGGTGCCGCGGTTGCTGCCGGACCATGATGTGATGGGGGTGTATCGGATCAGCCAGCCGGGGCGTCAGGCGACGGGGGTGACGGTGTTGCTCGATCTGGCATCCGGTTCGGCGCATGTGGTGGTGCCGCAGATGCATGCGGTGGTGGCGGTGCCGGGTTTGTCGGGGCTGATCAATAAGGTGCTCGATGAGAACGGCGCGCATTTCACGCCGTTGGGCCAGGCGCGGATCGCGGGGCATGCGTGCACGCGGTATTTGGTGTTGAAGCGCAAGGGCGATGGTACGGCGTGCATTACCCAGGGTGGTGTGGTGCTGGCGGCGACCGGCAAGGACGCTCGTGGTTCGATGAGCGTGACGGCGCTGCAGGTTGCCGATGCGCCGCAACCGCCGGGTGATTTCGTGTTGCCTCAGGGGTATTCGAGTATTTCCTTGCCGCCGCAGATGTTGGCCCAGTTGCTGGGCGGTTGAAACGCGAGGCGGTTGCGCCTGGGTGAGGGCTGCCCTTGCGCGGATCTGGAAGTTGCGTCATGAGATAATCCTATCAATGGGTTCGGCGCGAGACTTGAGCCAAGTCGGTGCTGCTCCTTGATCCTCCCATTCTATCCAGGCGGTATTTGCAGCAGGATAGTTTTAACCACCCAGGGTTGCGTTGATTATTCCGGCGCCGCCCCACGAGATAAGGACCGATGCACGCGCTTTTTGTCGCTTTTCCTCAAACGACGCCCTGTTCACGGGTGTTTGTTGCGACCAGCGCCCCGGCCCTTCGCCATGATTGACGTTTTTATTCTTTACTTCACACCCAATCACCCGCGCCTGCACGCTGGCGACCGTATGGTCCCGCCGCCGGCGCGCAGGAGTTCATGTTTCGATGACCAAAACGATGCTGATCGATGCCAGCCACGCGGAAGAAACCCGCGTGGTGGTGCTGGATAACAACCGACTCGATGATTTTGATATCGAGACGGCCGACAAGAAACAGATCAAGGGCAATATTTATCTTGCCAAGGTGATCCGGGTCGAGCCGAGCCTGCAGGCCGCTTTTGTCGAATATGGCGGCAATCGCCACGGGTTTCTGGCGTTTGCCGAAATCCACCCCGATTATTATCAGATCCCGATTGCTGATCGGCAGAAGCTGCTGGCGATCGAGGCCGAGGAGGCGCGCCGCCGCAGCGAGGCTGAGGATGCCGAGGATGCGCGGGCTGGTGCGCCGCGCGCGCAGGCGCTGGAGGCCGGACGGGCCGCGGTGATTGCGGAGATCCCGATCGGTGATGCGCCGCCGGCGATGATCGATGCGGCGATCGCGGATGACGCGCTGGAGCAGACCGAGGGTGAGGGCGAGGGCGAGGCTGATCGGATCGATGATCATGCCGAGCCGGATCATGTTTCGGGTGCGGCCGCCGCGATCGAGGCGGAGCTTGCCAGCAACGGGCCGCCGCCGGAGGATGGCGAGGTGGCGCCGGCCGAGCCGCCCGAGCAGGTTGGCGGCGGTGACGACGGTGCGGATGAGGCGCGCGAGCGGCGCCGGATGCGGGCGTTGCGGTCGTACAAGATTCAGGAGGTGATCCATCGCCGCCAGATCATTCTGATCCAGGTGGTGAAGGAGGAGCGCGGCTCGAAGGGTGCGGCGCTGACCACGTATATTTCGCTGGCCGGGCGGTTTTCGGTGCTGATGCCGAATTCGCCGAACGGGGGCGGGGTGTCGCGAAAGATTACCTCGGTTGCGGATCGTCGCCGACTGAAAGAGGTGATGACCGAGCTCGATATTCCCGACGGCATGGGCATGATCGTGCGGACGGCCGGGGCGGCGCGGCCGAAGCCGGAGATCAAGCGCGATTGCGAATATCTGCTGCGGTTGTGGGACGATATTCGGGAAAAGACGCTCGCCTCGATCGCGCCGGCGCTGGTGTATGAGGAAGCGACGCTGATCAAGCGGACGATCCGCGATGTGTATACCCGCGATGTCGATACGCTGCTGATCGAGGGCGAGGAGGGCTACCGGACCGCGCGTGACTTCATGCGGATGCTGATGCCGACCGCCGTGAAGAAGGTGGTGCAGTGGAACGACCGCCAGCCGCTGTATGCGAAATATCAGGTGGAGCAGATGCTCGACCAGATGTTTCAGCCGACCGTGCAGCTGCGCTCCGGCGGGTATCTGGTGATCAACCAGACCGAGGCGCTGGTGGCGATTGATGTGAATTCGGGGCGGGCGACGCGCGAGCGCAATATCGAGGATACCGCGCTGCGCACCAATATGGAGGCCGCTGAGGAGGTGGCGCGGCAGTTGCGGCTGCGGGATCTGGCCGGGCTGATCGTGATCGATTTCATCGACATGGAAGTGCGGCGCAACAATGCGATGGTCGAGCGCAAGCTCAAGGATGCGCTGAAGAACGATCGGGCGCGGATTCAGGTGGGGTCGATCAGTCATTTCGGGCTGATGGAGATGAGCCGCCAGCGGCTGCGGCCTTCGATTTCCGAGACCATGCTGATCCCGTGCCCGCATTGTGCGGGTGTCGGGCATATCAGAAGTACGGCGAGCACGGCGCTCGCCGTGTTGCGCGCGATCGAGGATGAGGCGGCGCGGCAGGCGGCCGAGATTGCGGTGCATCTGGTACCGGAAGTGGCGCTGTATATTTTCAATCACAAGCGTGCGCAGCTGGCGGCGACCGAAGCGCGGTTCGACATGGTGGTGCGCTTTGTCGCCGACGGTGTGGTGCCGGCGGAATTCAAGGTCGAGAAGCTGCGCAGCCATACGGCACGGCCGATCGAGGCGCCGGTGACGCGCCAGGCCGAGCCGGTGGTGAGCGCGCGTGACGATGAGGATGAGGCGGCGGACGAGGCCGATGACGAGAGCGTCGGTGAGACGGTTGCGGGCAATGCCAGCGCGGGTGGTGATGCCAAGACGGCGGACGAGGCTGAGCGTGGGCGGCGTCGCCGGCGTCGTCGTCGTCGGGGTGGCCGGCGGGATGATGCGGCACCGGCACCGGGTGCCGAACAGCCGGACATGCCGGAATTGCCCGACGAATTTGCGGCAAGGCTGGGTCAGCCGGTATCGCCGCGGGCCGAGCCGTTTGGCGAGGGTGATGGCGTTGCGGTGAGTGCCGGCGAGGATCAGGCGGTTGCGGCACCGGTGCGTGACGAGGCGGTGCCGGAGACGGTGGTTGCAGCGCCAGCCGAGGTTGCGGTTGCCGCGGTCGCGGTTGAGGGTTCGGCGGACCTGCCGGTTGCGGCTGAGGCTGGGGTCGCGGATGCTGTCGCGCCTACGGTCGAGAAGCCGAAGCGTCGGCCGCCGCGTCGGCGCCGGACGGCTGGGGATGCCGAGGCGCCCGCGGCGCCGACACCGGTGTTGCCGGTGTTTACCGATATCGCCGATATTTTCGAGGCGGCCGAGCAGGCCGAGGCACGGGTGGTCAAGCCGCGGCGGGCGCCGCGTGCCGCGGCCAAGGCGATCGTGCAGGAATCGCTGATTGCGGCGACGCCGGAGCCGACTCCGGAGCGGGCGCCGGCGCCGGTGCGTGAGCCGGAACCGGTGCCGATGCCGGCACCTGAGCCGGTTCATGAGCCCGAGCCGGAGCCCGAGCCCATCAAGGCGGCTGCGGTGAAACCGGTGATGGTCGATGCGGTCGAGCCGCAGGCGGCACCGAAGCGGGGCTGGTGGAAGCGCGGCTGAGCCGTATTTCGCTGATGTGACGATGTGGAAAACCCCGGCCGGGTCTCTCGGCCGGGGTTTTTCGTTCGTGGCTTGCGAGGAAAGCATAGGTAGTTGTGTCGCTCGGCTTGAACAACTGAAAGTTGAACATTACGGTTGATTCCGAGAGACTTCAGGAGTCACCATGAGTTCGACCTTGCAGATCATTGGGCCGGCGGCGATCGATCTGATCGAGGGGACGACGCTTGCCAGCCTCGATCTGTTGCCGCCGGGCGGGCTTGCGGTGAGCGACAGTAATGCCGCTGCGTCAATCAGCGTGACGCTGGGTAGCAGCCTCAGTCTTTCGGCCAGCAGCGCGGGCGGGGCGACCGTGATCGATTCCGGCGGGGCGCTGACGTTGAGCGGGGGGTTGGCCGCGGTTAATGCGGCGTTGGCGAGCCTGATACTGACCGGCACGGCGGCGGGGGCGGCGACGCTGGCGATGACCGCGAGCGATGGCACCGCGAGCGCGAGCACGGTCATCGGGCTGGAGACGCTGCCGGATAGCGCGCCGGCGTTTGTTGCGCCGGCCGCGAGCCTCGCGCTGGTGGCAGGGGTTGGTGCGTCGGTGGGGCTGACGTTGGCCGATGATCCGGCTGTGGCGCTGGGTTTGCTCGGCGCGGCATCGGAGGGGTTGAGCGTTACGCTGCTGGCCTCGTCCGGCGTGCTGTTGCTCGACCCTGGCGTGGCGCCGGGGATCGGGATTGCCGGGGACGCGACCGGGGCGTTGACGCTTTCGGCCACGAGCACCGAGTTCGCGGTCCTGGATGCGGCGCTGGCGGCGGTCAGGCTCGATGCCGGGTCGGGCGGGTCGTTGCGCTATATCGCGAGCCAGACCAGCGGGCCCTTGGCGCTGACCGATACCTCTGGCAGTCTGAGCTATACGACCACCGGGACGATCGGGGCGACCGCCGAGAGTTGGGCGGGGCAATCGATCGGGTGGCAGACGGCGGCGGCGTGGTCCGGCGATGCGACGCCGGGGCTGGGGACGGATGTGACGATCGGCGGCACCGCGACGGTGCTGGGCTTTGGCGTGGCCGCCAGCCTGAGCGTGGCGCAGGGCGCGGTTGTCGATGTCGAGGCGCAGATCGGCCTGGCGGCGGCGACGCTTGCGAGCGGGAGCACGCTGGTGCTGGGGGTTGCCGCGGTTTCGGTTGCGGGGAGCCTGGTGCTCGATGCGGCGACCATCGCGATCGGTGCGGCGGGGAGTCTGGCGGCGGGTGCCGTGTCGGTCGGGTCGGCGGGTGCGTTGATCGATTTCGGCACGGCGGTGTTGGGCGGCATGGCGGTGGATGGGGCGGCCTTGCTGCCGGGCGGCGTGCTGCTGGATGGGCCGATCGGCATGGGATCGGGCGGGTTGATTGATTTCGCGGGCAGTTTGCAGGCGGATAGCGCGGCGCCATCGGTTGGGTTGACCGCGATTTCACTGGCGGCCGGGGCGACGATTGCCGGGGCGGGTACGCTGATTGCCGGCAATTTCAGTTTTTCGGACAATATTGCCGGGCCGGGGACGATTGTTGCGAGCGGTCCGACGGCGTTCGAGGTGCTGGCCGGCAGCGTTGGCGGTGGCGTGCATTTCGTGATCGATCCCGGAGCGTCGCTCGAATTCGGGGCGGTTGCGCCGTTGTATGGCGTGTTCAATGCGACGCCGGTGACGGTGGGCGGCGATGCGACGATCAGTTTCGCCCCCGGCGCTTCGGCGGGGCAGGATGCGACCGGTTATGCGAGCACGCTGGGCGAGCAGGGCGGCGTGCTGGTGATCGATAATCCGGAGAGTTTTTCCGGCACCATTCTGGGATTTCTGGCGGGCGAGCGGATTGTGCTCTCGACCCTGTCACCGGCCTCGGTGTTCAACGTGACGACCAATTCCTTCGAGGTCGAGGGGTCGGTGATCGGCAATGCGACGCAGAGCGCGATCGTGACGCTCCATGCCAGCCTGGCCGCCGGGCTGACGCCGGTGATCGAGACCGATGCGGCGGGGAATGCGGTGATCGGGCTGCGTGCGGCCAGTGCGGTGCTGGATTTGAACGATACGGCCGCGAGCCTTGCGGTGATCGATGCGGTCAATGGGGTGGCCACGCCGATCGAGGGGCTGGGCGTGCTGGTGCCGAGCGATGGGTCGGCTGGGTTGGTGCTGACGATTACGGCGAGCCATGGGCTGATCGGCGATGGTGGCACGACGGGGAGCGCACTCACGCTGAGTGCGACGAGCGCGCTGGCGTTGAACACCGATATGGCGGCGCTGAACTATACCGCGCCGGGAAGCGGTACCGGCGATGTGTTGAACTTCAGCGGTTCGGCGGGGCTGGCCGGGCTTTCGGCCGCGATCGCCATTGATATCGGAGCGGCGGCGACGCTGGGGTTTGCGGGCGCGAGCGGTGCGTTGTTCGATTCGGGCAGCGCCTGGAACAGTGGTGCTGCGCCGGCGGTGGGGGATGTCGCGGCGTTTTCCAGCCATCAGGGCGCGCCGTTGCTGGTCGGTGGGGTTGGGGCGGCGAGCGAATTGTCGATCGGCGGGGCGTATGATTTTGCCGGTGCGCTCGACCTTGCGGGCTCGGCAGGGGTTGCGCTCGAGATTAGCGGTGGCGGCTTCGCGCTGTTCGATGCCGATGCGGTGGTAACGCTAGGTGCTTCGGCGGTGATCGGCGATGTGGGTGGCGCGGGAACTCTGGGGATTGCCGGGACGGTGTATGCGCCGTCGGATACCATCGTGGTGGGCGGCGTGGCGGGGGCGGCGGGCAGTGTGCTGGATATCACCGGTAACCTGCTGCTGGCGCAGGCGCTGGATTTGGGTGGTGGTGCGGCAGCGACGCTCGATGTGACCGGTAATGCCGGGTTTGCCGCCACTACGCTGGGCGGGGCTGGTGCGCTGGACAGCGGGTTGATCCGCGCGGGCGGGGCGGCGACGCTGGCGCTCGGGGCGCTGGATATTGTGGCGGGCACGCTGGCGCTCGATGGGGGCGCGACGGTCAGTGCGGCGGCGGTGACGCTGGGCAGCGGGTTGGTCAGCCTGGCCGGTCAGAGCGAACTGGTCGCCAATTTCGGGCTTGATATCAATGGGGGGTCGCTGGCGGTCGGCGCGGCGGCGGTTGCCAATTTGTCGCCCGGGACGCTGGTCATCGGTGCGTCCGGCGTGCTCGATCTGGCTGGTAGCCTGAGCGTGGGCGCGATCGGGCAGGCGGGGGCGGCGACGATTGCGGGCGGCAAGGCGGTGGTGAGCGGTGCATTCAGCCTGGCTGGGGGTGCGGTGCTCGATATGGCGGCGGCGACGCTGGCGGTGGGCAGCCTGACCCTTGCGAGCGGGGCGACGCTGAGCGGGAGCGGGGCGATCGGCGCGGCGGTTGCGGGGGTCGATCTGACCACGATCGATGCGGGCGGGGTGATCGAGGCGGTCGGCGGCAGCCTGACGCTGGGCGGCGCGCTGGTCGGCGGCGCCACCATTGCGGCGGGGGCGGCGCTTGACCTGGTGGGTGGCGCGAGCGGCGGCACGCTGAGTTTTGCGGGCGGCAGCTTCGCGGGAAGCGACGCGATGCTGGTGGTGAACGATGTCGCGGCGATGCAGGATGCGGTGGGGAATTTCGCGAGCGGCGATGTGATCGATCTGATCGGGATTGCGCCGTCGCTGGTCAGTGTGACGGGCGGGTTGGTGCATGTGGGCACGCAGACCGAGTTCGCGCTAACGGCGGCGAGCGGGGCACCGGCGGCGGCGGTGGCGGCGGATGGGCATGGCGGCAGCTATATCAGCGCGGGGGGGGCGATGCCGTGTTTCGTGCGCGGTAGCAGGATTTTGACCGGGACGGGGTATCGGCCGGTGGAGACGCTGCGCCCGGGGGACCTGGTGGTGACGCGGGATGGCGGGGCGCAAGCGATCGGGTGGATCGGGTGGCGGACGATCGATCTGGCGCGTGATCCGGCGGCGGCGGTGCTGCGCCCGGTGGTGATCGCGCCGGGCGCGTTCGGGCCGGGGCGGCCGCGGCGGGCGCTGGCGCTCTCACCGCTGCACGCGATTTTCCTGCACGGCGTGCTGGTGCCGGCGGTTCTGCTGGTCAATGGCGCGACCATCACGCGCGATGAGCGCGGGTTTGCGGTGACGTATTATCACGTCGAGCTCGATCGGCACGCGGTCGTGCTGGCCGAAGGGCTGGAGGCCGAGACCTATCGGGATAATGGCAATCGGGACCGGTTTCTGGCGCAGTGTGGCACGCCGGGTGTGCCCGTTGATGCGTGCGCGCCGCTTGTGGTGGGCGGGGCATCGCTGCGGGAGGTGAGGGCGGATCTGCATCGCCGGGCGGGCGCGCTGGGGTATCGGGTGGTGCATGGGGCGGTTGCGGCGGCGCGGATCGATGGGGTGGCGGCGCCGGTGGGGGCGCGGCGGCATGGCGGGCGGCTGATGTTTGATCTGCCGGTGGCTGCACGGCATCTGGCGCTGGATTGCCGGAGCGGGATGGCGGCCGAGACCGATCCGGCTTCGGAGGATCGGCGCCGGTTGGGGATTTGCGCCGGGGTGCTGCGGGCGGATGGGCGGCGGGTTGCGGTGTGGCACGGTGGCGGATGGCATGCGCTGGCGCCGGGAGATCGGGGGTTGTGGAGCACGGGGCGGGCGATGGTGCATCTGCCGCGCCCGGCCCGGCGGATCAGCATCGATCTGCTCGGCAGCGTGCCACGGTGGGAGCGCGATCCGGCGTTTCTGGAGGGCGGGTTCGCGGGGAAGGAAAGGGCTTCTTTTTTGTAAAAAAGAAGCAAAAAACTTTCTGACTCGGGGGCGCGGGCGTTTTCATCGGCACGGGCCCAAATTAACAAAGTTTTTTTTGCTTCTTTTTTGCGTGCCTATCCGGTTAAGTCAGACACCCACTACATGTGGGGTGGACCCATGCTCCCGAATAAAGCTGGGCATAGGTTGGCGCCTCGGCGCCGCC
>NZ_NCJX01000067.1:0-23606 GCF_002282635.1 Acidiphilium sp. 34-64-41
TCGCCGCCTGCCGAAACGCCTGGAACAAGTTCATGCAGATGCCAAAACAAATCGCTTCGATCACACAACGAGACTGGATCAAAGCGGTCACTGGATAGGTAGGTTGGTATTAGCCCTCAGGGCCCCTCCAAGAACGTCTTGAATCTTGTGAGTCGTTTATGATTCGGTTGTAACCGGATCGATTCCCGCACGGGTTTTTACTCACAAAGCTGCACGTTCAACGGGGCGCAGGGGCAGAACCGCTGGCATTGCCTACTGACGGACCGCAGCCAGCCAGACGCGGTCGGTATCAGTCTTCTCGTGGTATCGCTTGTTCGACCCGTCGGTCGGGGATGAGCCAGAGCAGCGCGACCAGGGCGTAGAGGGCATCGGCCAGGGTGGTGTTGATGAAGGCGAGGATGATTCCGGTGGTGTAGAGGATGGGGGAGGTTTTGCCTTTCAGGTCGCGCCCGATGGCCTTGGAGAGGGCCGAGTTGCTGCCTTGGGCGCGGATGATGGTGGTTTGCAGGATGTACCAGGCGATGGCGGGCATCAGCAGGGCGAGGCCGTAGAGGGCGGTTGGGATTGGGGCGGTGTGGTGTGCGCCGAGCCAGGCGGTGGCGAAGGGGATGAGTGACAGCCAGAACAGCAGGTGCAAATTGGCCCAGAGGATGGCGCCGGTGACGCGCGGGACGAGCTGGAAGAAATGGTGGTGGTTGTTCCAGTAGATTGCGACATAGACGAAACTGAGGATGTAGCTGACGAAGGTTGGGGCGGCGGTGGCGAGTGCGGTGAGGCTGGTGCCGTGCGGGATTTTCAGGTCGAGCACCATGATGGTGATGATGACGGCGATGACGCCATCGCTGAAGGCGGCCAGACGGTCTTTTTCCATTCCTGGAGCTTTTTCATGGTTTCAAAATCGGTGCAACGCGGCGTGACCGGTTCGGCAAAAAGAAAGGCCGTGGATTGCTCCACGGCCTTTTTGACGTATCAGCGGAAGGCGGTGGATCAGAAATCCATATCGCCCATGCCGCCCATGCCGCCCATACCGCCGCCGCCGCCACCCTGGGGTGCCTTTTTCTCGGGGCGTTCGGCGACCATGGCTTCGGTCGTCACCAGCAGGCCGGCCACCGAGGCGGCGTCCTGCAGGGCGGTGCGGACCACTTTGGTCGGGTCGATGATGCCGGCCTTGACCAGATCCTTGAACTCGCCGGACTGGGCATCGAAGCCCCAACCGTAGTCGTCCTTGTCGAGCACTTTGCCGGAGATCACGGCGCCGTCTTCACCTGCGTTTTCGGCGATCTGGCGCATCGGGACCAGGATTGCCTTGCGGATGATGTCGATGCCGAAGCGTTGATCGTCGTTGTCGGCCTTGACCTTGGAGAGGATCAGCGAGGCGCGTGCGAGGGCGACGCCGCCGCCGGGGACAATGCCTTCTTCGACGGCTGCGCGGGTTGCGTGCAAAGCGTCGTCAACGCGATCCTTGCGCTCTTTCACTTCGGCTTCCGAGGCGCCACCGACGCGGATGACCGCGACGCCGCCGGCGAGCTTGGCGAGGCGTTCCTGCAGCTTCTCGCGATCGTAGTCCGAGGTGGTTTCCTCGACCTGCGCGCGGATCTGGTTGCAGCGGCCGGTGATGTCGGCCTTTTTGCCGGCGCCTTCGACGATGGTGGTGTTTTCCTTCTCGATCAACACCTTCTTCGCACGGCCGAGCATGGCGAGCGTGACGGTTTCCAGCTTGATGCCGAGGTCTTCGCTGATGACCTGACCACCCGTGAGGATCGCGAGGTCTTCCAGCATCGCCTTGCGGCGATCACCGAAGCCCGGTGCCTTGACGGCTGCGATTTTGAGGCCGCCACGGAGTTTATTCACGACCAGGGTCGCGAGGGCTTCGCCTTCGACGTCTTCAGCGATGATCAGCAAGGGCTTGCCGGACTGGACGATGGATTCGAGCAGCGGCAGCATCGGCTGGAGGCCGGAGAGCTTCTTTTCGTGGATCAGGATGTAGGGGTTATCCAGGTCCGCGACCATCTTTTCCGGGTTGGTGATGAAGTAGGGCGAGACATAGCCGCGGTCGAACTGCATGCCCTCGACCACATCGAGCTCGGTCTGGATGCCCTTGGCTTCTTCGACGGTGATGACACCCTCGTTGCCGACCTTCTGCATCGCTTCGGAGATCATCTTGCCGATTTCGGCTTCGCCGTTGGCTGAGATGGTGCCGACCTGGGCGGTTTCGGTCGGGTTGTTGATCTTTTTGGTGCGCTTCTTCAGCTCTTCGACGACGGCGATCACGGCCTTATCGATGCCGCGCTTCAAGTCCATCGGGTTCATGCCGGCGGCGACGGCTTTGACGCCTTCGCGGACGATGGCCTGGGCGAGAACGGTGGCGGTGGTGGTGCCGTCACCGGCGAGGTCGTTGGTGCGCGAAGCGACTTCGCGGACCATCTGGGCACCCATGTTCTCGAAGCGATCGGAAAGCTCGATTTCCTTCGCAACGGTGACACCGTCCTTGGTGATGCGCGGCGAGCCGAAGCTCTTTTCGAGGACGACGTTGCGGCCTTTGGGGCCGAGCGTGACTTTTACCGCGTTGGCGAGAACGTCGACGCCGCGGAGCATACGCTCACGGGCATCGGCTGAAAAACGAACGTCTTTGGCAGCCATGGTTGTGTTCCTTTTAGAAAATTATGGGGTCGGGAAGGTTCAGGCGGCCTTTTTCTTGGCGGCCGGGGTGCCTTCGATGACGCCCATGATGTCGGATTCCTTCATGATCAACAGCTCTTCGCCGTCGAGCTTCACTTCGGTGCCGGACCATTTGCCGAACAGGATGCGGTCGCCGGCCTTGACGTCGAGCGCCACGATGGCGCCGGCTTCATTGCGCGCGCCTGCACCGACGGCGATGACTTCGCCTTCCATCGGCTTTTCCTTGGCGGTGTCGGGGATGATGATGCCACCGGCGGTCTTTTCCTCGGCGTTCAGCCGGCGGACGACCACACGGTCGTGGAGGGGACGGAATTTCATCGGATCGCTCCTGATTTGGTTACGGTCGTAAACGGCTCAGCCGGCGCCGACCCTGAAGAGGCATCAGGCGCTGCTAGCACTCTCATCGGGAGAGTGCCAGACGTTTAAATCTTGGGTGGTGATGTGTCAAGACCGGCAGCACTTTGGGGTGTTGAGTGCTAATGCATTGATATCGCAGATTTTTCTTGCCAGACCCCCCGGTTGTCATGCCATGTTCATGAAACAGAGGACGCGGTGGCACAGGGCTTTTTCAACGGGTTATGAGGGTGATGCCATGAGTTTAAGTAAGCAATTACAAGGGTATCGGCTGACGACGGCGGAAATTTTGTATCATATGCCGGACCATCCGGGTGTTTTGCAGAGTTTTGTCTGGCAGGAGTTGGACATTGCGCCGCGCTACCCGGTTTTGAACGGATTTCTGGCGTTTTGGGCGCGGCAGATCGAGGGGCGGTTGCACTCGGTACGGGTGGGTTCGGCGGCGTTGATTTCGCCGGGCGAGCTGCGGCATGGCAGTTTGCTGACGTTGCAGTAGTCGGTGCGTGCGGATGACGTGAACGTCGCGGCCGGTAGCGTTGCGCGGCGGACACGGCGCGGATTTTTGGGTTGTGACGCTGCGTTTGGTCAGTGAATTTTAAGGATTTGGTGCGATAAGTGCTCGTCTTGCAAGGTCGGGCAATGGGTCGTTTGGAGGTCATCTTTAGGTTGGTGGGTGCGCTGTTTCTGCTGGCGGTGACAGGGGTGGTCGCGCGGGCGGATGGTGTGGCACCGGGGCTCAATCCGGCGGTGGTTGCGGCGGAAACCCGCGTGGCGCTTGGATTTGCCGTGCAGGGTACCCACTACAGCGAGGGTTTCGCCGGCGCATCCGACCAGGAAAACGGCGTGTTGCCGGGGTTTACCGCGGAAGCATCGCGGTTGGGGCCATTGCTGGGGCTGCCAGGTATTTATTCCGGCGTGGTGTATGATTTTTCCGGCGGGCCGCTGGCCTATAACGGGTTTATCCAGGGCGGCGCGGCACCGGGATTGTCGCCGTATGACGCGACCGATCATGCGCGCTTCAATACGATTGAAGTACGATTGGGGAGGGCGTTGGCGCTTTCGACGGCGGTCGATGTGATTCCGTTTGTCACGGCCGGGTATCAGAACTGGTATCGCGATGTCGGAGGTGCCGGTGGGTACGGTGAGTTCTACCGGGCGGCGATCGCTGGTGTCGGCGCGCGGTTCGACGTTGCAGTGAGTGATCGGTTAGTGATTTCAGCGACGGCGGAGGGGCTTGCGGTGGTTGGCGGGCGTGCTTCGGCGCCCGCCTTGGGGTTTGCTGCGGGATTTGGGACCAGCGGTGAGGAGGCGGTTCATCTCGGTGCCGATTGGCGGTTGAGCAATGCCTTGCATCTGTTCGCCGGGCTTGGGGTTCGGCACTTCAATTATGCCGGATCGGCGTTGAACAATGGTTTTTACGAGCCGCCGAGTAGTACGCTGGTGGTGCGCAGTGAAGTTGGGGTGGCATTCGGCTTTCGGTGACGCCGACCGGGAAACACAAATGATTCCGAGGATTTTTCCGGGTCAGGAAAATAATTTCTAACAGGACGTTATTTTCGCTTTCCCACCTGCCCCAGTTTGGGCTATCCATTCTTTCATGATGAGGTTTTATGTACGGACACGGCGTTGAAGTGTTCGGCAGGCGACGACGATCTGGGCCCAGCGGCCTCGTCGGGCGGGGTGACGGACTTCAAGGCCTTTGCCGAGACGCTGTGTGCGACATGGGGGCAAAAGCCGGCCCGGCATCATCTGGTATTGATCGATGCGCTACAGCGAGTGGCGGATGGGTCGACCGACCGGTTGATGGTGCAGATGCCGCCGGGTGCTGCCAAGTCGACCTACGCTTCGGTGCTGTTTCCAGCGTACTGGTTTGCCTCCAAACCGCAGAGTGAGGTGATCGCCGCTTGCCATACTGCTTCCCTCGCCGAACATTTCGGCCGGCGGTTGCGTGGTGTGATCGCCGAGCAAGGCGCACCGTTCGGTCTGGCGCTGGAGGCGAACAGCCGATCGGCCGGGCGCTTTTCGCTGACGGGTGGTGGGCAATATTTCGCCGCTGGTGTGCGCGGGCCGATTACCGGGCGGCGGGCTGACCTGATCCTGATTGATGATCCGGTGAAGTCCTGGGCGGAAGCCGACAGCAAGGTGGCGCGGCGTTCGCTGTTCGATTGGTATCGGGCGGAATTGCTGTCGCGGTTGAAGCCGGGTGGGCGGGTCGTGCTGGTCATGACGCGCTGGCATGTGGATGATCTGGCGGGGCGATTGATGAAGGAAGACCAGAACTGGTCGACACTGCGGTTCCCCGCGTTGGCCGAGGCCGATGATCCGCTGGGACGGGTGCCTGGCGAGGCGCTCTGGCCTGAGTGGCAGACCACAGCGGAAATCATCCGCCGGCGCGAAACAGTCGGCAAACGGGTTTTCAGCGCGCTCTATCAGCAAAGTCCGACGCTTGATCAATGCGAGGCGTTCGATGTTCCGCTGCTCGGCCGGTTTACCGGCACGCCTGCGGTGGTGCGAACGGTCCGGGCCTGGGATCTGGCCGCGACCGTTGCATCGCCGGGTCGCGACCCTGACTGGACCGTGGGACTGAAACTGGGGGCGCTGGAGGACGGGCGGTTGGTGGTGCTTGACGTCATTCGGATGCGGGTGGGTCCGGCAGAGGTCGAGCGGTTGTTGGTGCAGACGGCGCGCGGCGATGGCGTGGCGACCACGATTTCCCTGGCGCAGGACCCTGGGCAGGCCGGGGTGGCGCAGATGGCTTATTTGAAGCGTGCGCTTTCGGGTTTCAACGTGGTTTCGAGCCCTGAGACCGGTTCGAAACTGGTGCGGGCGTCGCAGTCCGCGGCGGTGATCGGCCGCGGCGGGATGCTGCTGGTCGATGCCCGATGGGCCGCTGATTTTATTGAAGAACTGCAATCGTTTCCGAACGGTGACAAGGATGACCAGGTCGATGCACTCTCGCGGGCGGTTACCACGATCGGAGAGACACCTGCGGTCAGTCGGATGGCTCTGCATACTCTGATGGGGCGATAGAAGATGTTTGAAACGATCTGTCAGACGATTCCTGCCGATCCGCAGCTGGCGCCGCGTGCGCGGCGGATCGAACTCTATCGGCGGGTGTTGGAGGGGACGATCTACGATGCGCTGCCATATGCGTTCGGCGATGAGCGGAACGGCGCGGGAGAATATATTCCGCTGCGGGCACGCCGGCCATCGGTTCGGTATGGGTTGTGCCGCATCGTGGTGGAGGATTCGGTAGCGCTGCTGTTTAGTGCCGGGCATTTTCCGGCGGTCGTGTGCGAGGACCCGGCCATCGAGGCATTACTCGGCGATGTGATGCGCGAATGCCGCCTGAACGAGGTGATGATCGATGCGGCGCTGCGCGGATCGGTCGGGTCGGTCGCGATTCTGTTGCGGGTTCTGAAGGGGCGTTTGTTCTGCTCGGTGTTGGAGACGCAGCATCTGACGCCCGTGTGGCAGGAGGATGCGCCCGACACGCTGGCATCGGTGACTGAGCGCTACAAGGTTCGGGGTGCGGAGTTGCTGGTGCAGGGTTATCCGGACGTTGATCCTGGGCAGTTCTACTGGTTTCAGCGGGTCTGGGATGGCGGTGGTGAAACCTGGTTTCTGCCTCAGGCCGTGGCCGATGAGGCGCTGCCGCAGATCGACGAGGGGCGGAGTGTGCGGCATGGGCTGGGGTTCGTGCCGATCGTGTGGATCAAGAACTTGCCGGGTGGCGATGGGATCGACGGGGCCTGCACGTTCAGGGCCGCAATCGATACCGGCATCGAGATCGATTATCAGTTATCGCAGGCGGGCCGTGGCTTGAAATATGCGTCTGATCCGACGTTGCTGATCAAGGAACCCGCCACCACCGATCGCGAACTGGTCAAAGGCGCTGGTAATGCTCTGATCGTCTCCGAGAAGGGTGATGCCAAGCTGCTGGAGATTGGGGGCACAGCTTCGGCCGCGGTGATCGATTATGTGCGGACGCTGCGCGAGATGGCGTTGGAAAGCGTGCATGGTAACCGGGCCAATGCGGACCGGCTGAGTGCTGCGCAATCGGGTCGGGCGCTGGAGTTGATGAACCAGGGTTTGATCTGGCTCGCGGACAATTTGCGGATTTCGTATGGCGAGGGTGGGTTGCTCGCTTTGCTGCGCATGGTGCTGCGGGCACGGGCGCGATTCGCGATCCGGGTGATGGGGCAGGCGATGCCCGATGTGGATGCGGACGTGCGGCTGAGTTTGCGGTGGCCGCGGTGGTATCCGGCCTCGGCGGATGATCGGCTGAAGGAGGCGCAGGCGATTGCGACCTTGGTGAACGCTGGGCAGATGTCGCGCGAGACGGCTGTGAAATCGCTCGCGTCGAGCCATGCGGTGGTCGATGTGGCGGCGGAGCTTGACCGGATTGTTGCGGAACAAGATCAATCTCAACAGGATGTGGCATGAGTGAAGACAGAACGGATGATGGATCGCCGCCGGCTGATTGGCAGGCGCGGGCTGAGGCGGCCGAGCTGGCGCTGGGCGCGGTGCAGCGGGACGCCGGTGAGCGGCTGAAGCGTGCGGAGCTCAAGGTTGAGGCGGTGCGCGCCGGGATGGTCGATCTCGATGGGCTGAAGCTGATCGATCTGGATGGTGTGGCGTTGGCGGAGGATGGGTCAGTTGCCGATCCGGCAGGCATCATGGTGGCGTTGAAGCGTGCGAAGCCATGGTTGTTCGGGGCCGGGTCGTCATCCTCGACGGCGGCGGTGCCGCGGGCCGAGCCGCCGCGGGCGCGGCATGCGCGGGAGTTGAGTGAAGAGGAGTGGCGGTCGGCGCGGGCTGCGTTGTTACGGCGGGCGGGGAGTCAGTGAGAAAGGAAGGCTTCTTTTTTGCAAAAAAGAAGCAAAAAACTTTTCTTCGTTGAGGTACGTGCCGGTCCAATTCTACAGACTAAAGTAATAGAAGTTTTTTGGTTCTTTTTTACAAAAAAGAACAGCTTTCTTATTTCGCCGCGCCTCCGCAGGAAGCGCGGTTTTTTTGCGTTCATCGCAAGGGGACAAACATGGGTATTTCCAATTTTCCGGCATCTTTGCAGCCGATCATTCAGCAGGGGTTTCTGGAGCGTGAGTTCGAGCAGGCGCTGCGGTCGCGGCTGGGCTACCGGATGGTGGCGGACCGCGAGAGTTTCGCCGTCGGGATCGGCGAGACGCTGACCAAGACGAGGGCAGGGCTGAAACCATCGGTTACGACCCCGTTGGCGGCCAGCACCAATACCAATCTGGACAATGGTTTGACGCCGCAGGGCTGGGGTGTCGAGCAATATACTGTGACGCTGAATTTCTATGCAGCGACGCAGGATTTGAATATGGTGACCAGCCGCGTGGGAATTGCGTCGCAGTTTCTGCAGAACGCTTCGACCAATGGCGAGCAGGCGGCGCGCAGCCTTGACGAGCTGGCGCGGAATGCGTTGTTCGCGCCGTATTTCGGCGGCAATACCCGCGTGCTGACGACGCTGGGCAGCACCGGTCCGACGATCGCAGTTGATGACGTGCGCGGATTCACCACGATTTATGTCAATGGCGTGCAGACGGCGGTTTCGGCTTCCTATCCGTTGGAGGTGACGGTGGGGAGCAGCGTGTATTCGCTGATTTCGGTGACGCCGGATTTGAACAGTACATCGTCGACACCGGGTGGTCTTTCGGGCCAACTGACGTTTGCCAGTGACGTTGTTGTCAGTGACGGTACCGCCGGCAATCCGGTGATTGCGGCAACGGCGAGCAAGATCATCCGCCCATCCGGCCTGCTCACGACATCGGCCCTGCAGGCGGGCAATACGTTGACGATGTCGGTGCTGCTGGATGCCGTGGCGTCGTTGCGGCAGAATGCGGTGCCGGAAATCGATGGCGCGTATAATTGCTATCTCGATCCGGTCTCGGCGCGGCAGCTGTTTTCCGATCCTGATTTCCGGCAGTTGTTTCAGGGTGCGACTTCGAACAACCCGGTGTTTCGTCAGGGCATGGTCAATGATTTCCTGGGTCTGCGGTTTGTCACGACGACCGAGGCGATCGTGCAGCCGCTCACGAATTCGGGTGGCCTGGCCATACGGCGGCCGATTATCTGCGGCAAGGGCGCGCTGATCGAGGCGGATTTTGCCGGGATCGGGGCGGAGGATGTCGCGCCGAAGGATGCGCTCGTGAACATTATCGACAGTGTCGCGATGGTCACGCGTGAACCGATCGATCGGCTGCAGCAGATCATTGCCCAATCCTGGTACTGGATCGGCGGGTTCTGTGCGCCTTCGGATACGACGACGACCCCGATCGTGGTGCCGACCGCGACAAATGCGAATTTCAAGCGGGCGGTGATGATCGAGCATATCGGCTGAAGGAGATCGATCATGTCGTCAGGAGCTTCGTTACCGTTCCGGCCTGCCGGGACGGCTTCCGTGGCCGGCTCGACCAGTGCAGCTTCCGTCGCGCTGGTCGGCGGCGGATCGAGCGTGCTGGTGTACAATGCGGCGGGGGCGGTTGCGTTCGTGCGGTTCGGCATGACGGGGGTGACCGCGGGGGTGCGTGATACCCCTGTGCCGCCTGGCGCGCGTATGCTGGTGGATGCCGGGCAGCTGGTGACGACCGCCAGTGCGGTGCTGGGTTCGGGCACTGGGTCGGTGTTTTTCACGCGTGGTGACGGCTCGGTGTATTGAGATGTCGGGCAGCTATGACAGCGCGCCTGGGGTTTTGACCGAGGCGCAGAAGGTCGATGTACGGCGGTTCTGCGGCTATCCCGCCTATGGTGCCGGGGCGTCTGGATTTCAGTCCTGGCGGTTCTTCCAGGCTTATGGTTCGCTCGAGTACCGGATGAATAATTTTGCTCCGACCGAGGTTGTGGTCGTGGTGAATTATCTGGCGACCTTGAACGGGCTGGAGGCGGCGGTGCCGCTGGCGAGCGGTAATCTTGATACCGATGCTGCGGCGAGTTGGCAGCATAACCAGCGCGAAGTGCGCGATCGCGATGCGCTGTTCGATGGCTGGCGGCGGCGGCTGTGCGGTTTCATCGGTGTGCCGCCGGGGCCTGCTTTGGAATCTGCCGGCATCACTTTGATTGTTTGAGGATTGTATGGACGGTGTCAGGCTGGCGGACCGCATCGCGTATGGCGGGGGTATGGCGGCGCGCAAGGCGGGCGTGATCTGTGATGCGTACCGACCGCGGGATGGTGCTTGCCCGATTGTGGCGGTGAACCGGACGGTGCGGCTCGCGGTGCTATCGGTGCCGGTTTCGGGTTCGGCGCGCGGGCCGGCGCCGTTCGGGGTGCCGTATCGTCAGCTCGTGCTGGATCAGGCGTATGTTGCGCCGGGAGATTACATTGCCGGGCCGTTGGGGGTGTTGCTGGTGGCGACCAATGAGCCACCGGCGCCGGTACTGGGCGTGCAATGCAATGAGACGGTGACGCTGTGGCGGCCGGGTTCGCAGGTGGTGGCAGGCGTCAATCCGTATGGGGCAATCCTGTCGGGAACCGCGACCGCCATTCTTGCGGGGTTTCCGGCGGCGCTGTTGCCGGGCGGCGTGAGCGATCGCGGGCGGGTCGGCTTGCCGGATGATACCAAGCTGCCGGGGTATGTGGGCGCGGTTGCGGCGGTTGCCGGGCTCACGCCGCAGGTGGCCGATATTGTGCGCGATGCGCGGGGGCGGCAGTTCGTGGTGGATGCGGTGATCGCATATGGCGGGATCTGGCGGCTCGCACTGACCGAAAGTGTGATGTGATGGCGGACCAGGCGGATGTTGAAAACGCGCTGGCCGCGTTGGTCGCGACTGCGGTCTATCCGAACGGAACGGGCGAGGTTTCAGCCGTGGTGGGGCCTGGTGGTGCGGTGACGTGCCGGGTGTATCGCGGCCTGCCGAACGGGCCGGCGCTGGAGGCTGATCTGGCGCAGGGGGTGATGCACGCCACCGTGTTCACGGCCGATCCTGTGGTGAAGAATACGACGCGGTTTCCACGGGTCTGGCAGGCTGTGGCGCCGGTGCCTGCTACACTTTCGGTGATGATTGGGAACCAAGCAGCGACTTTTTCGGGCGTGTGTGCAGCCGGGCAGTTGGCCGGCATTGCGGTAGAAGGGGCGATTTTTCCCTATGCGGTGCAGGCGCGCGACACGCCGCCGACGGTTGCGAGCAATCTGGCGGCGCTGCTGCGGGCGGCGGGATGGTTGGTCGACTACGCCGGCACGACCGTGACGGTGCCGGCGGCGCGGCTGTTCACCGCGCGCGTGGTGGCGGGCGGCATGGCGCTGCAGGAGATCAAGCGGCAGGTGCAGGCGTTTCGGATTTCGCTGTGGTGCGGTGACCCGCTGACGCGGGATGCGGCGGCGGCTAAGATCGATCCGGCATTGGCGGCACCGAACTTCATTCAGCTGGCGGATGGGTCATGCGGCCATCTGGTTTTTGCGGGCGGGACGAGCACGGATGCGGGTGCGGATGCCGCGCTGTATCGGCGTGATCTGATTTATACTGTTGAATACCCGACAACGCTGGCTGCGATCACGCCGGCGATGCTGTTCGGGGTTGGCGGTATTGAGGCGAATGGCGCGTTTATTGCCGGTATATCCGGTTAAGGAGATTTCATGACAATCAAGATGGTAGTGGTGAAGCCGTTCGGCGGCTTCAAACGGGGTGACATGATTACCGATCCGGCGGCGATGGCGAAGATCGTGGCCGATGGCCATGCGCAATCGGTCGTGCGCGTCATGGCGGAGGGCTGAGCAATGCCGATTTCACAGGCGGGTGCGCTGAACACGACGGCGTTGATCGTGCCGGATTTGTACGTGCAGATCGTGCCGCCGCAGAGCTTGCTGCTCAACGGTGTGCCGACCGACGTGCTGGGTGTGGTGGGAAGTGCGAGTTGGGGGCCGGTGAACGAGCCGATGATCGTGGGCTCGATGGGCGATTATGCGACCGCGTTCGGCCCGGTGATGGCGCGCCAGTATGACATCGGGACGGTGGTGGCCATCGGGGTGCAGCAGGGGGCTTCGAACTTTCGTTGCGTGCGGGTGACCGACGGGACCGATACGGCGGCCTCGGTTTCGATTCTGGGCGCGCTGACCTTGACTGCTTTGTATACCGGCAGCCTGGGCAGTGCGCTGGTTGCCACTGTTTCGGTCGGATCGGCGGCGAATTCCTGGCGGGTGACGGTTGCTTTGCCCGGGCAGACGCCGGAGGTGTTCGACAATATCATCGGTAGCGGTGCCGCATTTTGGCAGGCAGTGGCGAGTGCGATCAATATCGGCACTGGCCCGATGCGCGGTGCATCGCGCCTGGTGGTGGCGAGTGCCGGAACGTCCTCATTGGCACCATCGGTCGGGGCGTTTCCGTTCCTGGCAGGCTCGCCGGGGACCGACGGCGCGACCGGAATGACCTCGGGGATGGTGATCGGTCAGGATGTGGTGCCCCGATCGGGGATGTATGCGTTACGCGGCCAGGGTTGCAGCATCATTGTGTTGGCCGATCTTGATGATCCGACACAATGGAGCACTGAGGTCGCGTTCGGACTCGATGAGGGCTGCTACATGATCCTCGCGGGGCCGCCGGGCGATACGATTGCGAATGCAGTTTTGACGAAGCAGACTGCGGGCATCGATTCCTACGCTGCCAAGCTGATGTTTGGCGATTGGCTGTGGTGGTACGATCAGGCGAACGGCGTGACGCGTCTGGTTTCGCCGCAAGGGTTTGCAGCTGGGCGGCTCGCGAATTTGTCGCCGGAGCAGTCTTCGCTGAACAAGCCGTTGTATGGTGTGGTCGGGAGTCAGAAATCCGGCCAGGCGGTGGCGGGGACCAGCAATACGTATTCGACGGCTGACCTCGCGGCACTGCTCTCGGCGGGGATCGACGTCATCAGTAATCCGCAGCCGGGTGGTGCATTCTGGGGCGTGCGTGGGGGGCATAATTCATCGTCCGACAGTGCGACCAATGGCGATAACTACACTAGGATGACCAATTATATTGCTGATACGCTGTCAGCCGGGATGGGCGGGTATGTCGGACAATTGGTCAATACCACGCTGTTCCAGAATATCCGCTCGACGTTGCTGTCGTTTTTGAACGCAATGCTGGGCCAGAGGATGTTGGGTTCGACCAACGGCTCGCTGCCTTTTGCGGTGGTGTGCGACATCTCGAACAATCCGCCCTCGCGCACGGGCCTGGGGTACGTGCAGGCGGATGTACAGGTGCAGTATCAGGCGATCAATGAAAAATTCATCGTCAATGTCGAAGGTGGGCAGACCGTGCAGGTCAGTCAACAGACGTTGCCGCTGGGAACCGTGTGAGGACAATAGATCATGCCATATAACAGTTTTTCAGTCGGCAATGACTGCCAGATCGTGGTGATGGGGCCATTTGGACGGATCGATCTGGCGTTCGTCACCGGGTTCGAGGTGAGCCAGGTTACGCAGAGCGTGCGGATCGACCGGCTGGATGGGGTGCAGCTGGGTGCCGAACTGCCGCGCGGGTGGCAGGGTAGTTTCGCACTCGACCGGGGCACGTCGGTCGCGGATGATTTCATGGCGCAGATCGAGCAGGCGTATCTGGCGGGGCAGGCGATTCCGCCGGGAACGCTCTATCAATATGTTAGTGAAGTCGATGGTTCGACCTCGACCTATCAGTACGAGGGCGTGGTGTTCAAGCTTAGTTCGGCCGGCATGTATCGGGGTGATGCTCCGGTTGCGCAGAAGCTCGACTTCTTTGCATCGACCAGGAAGCGGGTATGAGCGAACGGGTGATCGAGGATGCGCGCGGGCGGCAGTTGAGCCTGCGAACGCTGACGATGCTGGACCGCTTGCGTTTGTTCAAGGCGCTGGGTGCGAATTTATCGATGAACGACGCGTATCTCGGCGTGGCGTCGCTCGCGGCTTCGGTAACCGCGGTGGATGGCGTGCCGCTGCTGTTTCCGGCGAGCGAGGCGGCGGTGGAACATGCGGTCGAGCGGTTGGGCGAGGAGGGGATCGAGGCTGTTGCCTTGGCGCTCGATGCTGATGACGCCGGCGCGGTGAAGGCGCTGGCGGGAAACTGAGCCGGCACCCCGCGTTGATCGACTGCCTGTATCTGGTCGGGGGCGTGCGGCGAGTTGGATGGGCTGGAATTCGATTGGAAGACCATGCTGTGGGGGACGCCATGATCGTACCGCGGGATGGAGCGGGCGTGCGCTATGCGCGGTTTGGCGGGGCCGCTGGTCGGCGCTTGGCGAAATCGTTGGCGCTGGGACTGCGGGTGGCGCCGCGCCGGGTTTTGGTGATGCGTGCGATCCAGGCACGCGCGATACCTTGGCGTGACGGCGGCGGCGCTGCGTTTGGGCGGATCTTGCGTTCATCGCGTCGCGCAGCGTTTCGCTGCGCTGGCGTGCGCCGGGATGATGCGCTGCGTGTCAGTGGTACTGGATTCGCGATGCGGCGGGCTAGGTCGTTCAGGGGATCGCTGGCGGAGCCCGTGCGGCACTCAGGCTGGTCGCTTGAGGGCTTGCGGACAGGGCGTGCGGACGCCGACGTGAGGCTTGGGGCTGCGGGTCCGCAGCGCCGTCTGCGCGGAGCGTCGGCGGCGCGGATCGGGCGTGTTGTGGTCTCGTCAAAGCTGACGAAGACGGTTCCACGGGATCGTGCCGGTGGCGCTGCGGTCATTGGTCCTTTGCGCGGGCCCGGCGTGTCGCTGTGGGGCAGCGCAAGGCGCGCTGCGGGCTTGCCGGCCTTGGTGAGCGCGCGACGCCCTGATGATCGGGTAAGCGGTCGTCGTGCGGTGGCGGCGGCCCGGAGCAGCCGGACGATCCGGCAGGCGCTGGCTTTGTGCCATCTGATGCCGCGATATCGCGCGGCGCTTGAAGGCGGCGGCGTCGTCGCACGGGCCGTGGCGCCGGTGGTGCGGGATCGCGGCGCGCCGTTGGTTGATCGGGATTTTGATGCCCGGCGGCCCGCGGATATTGACACGTCGGTTAGGGGTGATGAGCACCGGCGCCGGCCGGTTTCCCACGCGGGCGTCGTAGAACGGCGGTTCGATGGGCAGGCGGTGGGGGCGGTCGACACTAAGGGGCGCGTTGGTGATCGCCTGGACCGTGCAGCGGTCGTCCCTGAGGACATGGCGCGGATGGTGCGTGATCTGTTTACCGATGAGGCGCGGCGGCCGCCTTCGGGCGTGACCGGGTTCGATAGTGCGCTTTCACCGATTTTCCCAGGACGTAAACCGGCGTTTTGAAAGTAGGAGTTTGGCATGACATCGGTTGCGGTGACGCTTGGCGGTGTTGCATTTCGGGATTTCGAGGTGCCGGCCGAGATCAACTTTGGTGGCACGCAGCGGTTAGCGGTCCATCAGCCGGTTGGCGGTGGCCGCGTGGTGGATGTGCTCGGTGCGGCGGCGGGTGAGATTACGTTTGGCGGGACATTTTCCGGACCGGATGCGGCGTTGCGGGCGCAAGCGCTGGATGTGGCGCTGAACATCGGCGCGACGCTGCCGCTCGCTTGGGATGGGTTTGCGTTCAGCGTGGTGATCACCGCCTTCGCGGCGACCTATCAGAAGCCTTGGTGGATCCCATTCCAGATCACCTTGTTGGCCGTTGAGAATTTGGTGACGGCGATACCCACGGCGCTTGTGCAGGCCGGGCTTGATATTGCGAGTGCGGCCGGGTTCGGCGGATTAAGTGGTGTTTCGCTGGCCGGTGTTTCCGCCGGCAGTTCTGCCGGTATCGCGGCGGGCCAGGCGAGCCTTGCGGAGGCGGTGAGCGGGGCTGGATCGGTGCTGAGCGCGGCAACGACCCTTTTTTCCGGCGGGGTAGGTGCTGCGCAGCCGATCGGGGCCTTGGCCGCTCTGGGGGCCGCATCGTCGACGCTGGCGGGTGCCGCGGCGGCGCGGGCTTACGTCGGACGGGCGGCGGCGAATGTCGGACTGGGGGCGTTATGAGCGAAACCATGGTGACGGTGGTCGGCGGTAATTTATTCGCGATCGCGGCGCAGTATCTTGGCGATGCCACACAGTGGATTCGGATTGCGCAGGCGAATGATCTGCGCGACCCGGTGTTGAGCGGTGTGGTGACCTTGGTGCTGCCGCCGGTTGATCCGTTGGCGACGGGTGGTGTGCCGAATGTTTGACACGCTTGCGTCGGCGGTTATGGCGCGTCCGGTATCGCTGGCGGTGGCGATCGATGGAGCGCCGGTTGCTGGGGTCGAACGACTGGAATTGTTGCAGTGCGGGCATTTTGCGGCTGATCGGTTTCGGGTGATGCTCGCTGCCGGCGCGACGCCGGGCGGGGCGGCGGCGTTTGCCGGATTGCAGGCAGGGACCGTAACGATTGCGATCGGGTTGGGTGGGGGGGTTGTGTCGGGTGACCCAATACTGACCGGGCAGATCGATAATGTCGCGGTGGATTTCGGAGCCGGGCAGATCGTGCTCGCGGGACGTGATTTGTCGGCGCGACTGATCGATACCGAGGTCGGCCAGAGCTTTGCCAATCAGACCGCCAGCCAGATTGCCGAGGCGTTCGCGGCGGACGCAGGGCTGGCGGCGAACGTCACCGCTACGAGCAGACCGGTTGGGCAGTATTACGAGTTGGCTCATATGCGGACCGGCTTGGGCATGCACACGCGGCATGCGACGCGGTGGGATTTGCTCGCCGGATTGGCGGCGTTTGAGCAGTATTCGTTATCCGTGATCGGGACCGTGCTGAACTTTGGACCACCCGCGCCGGCACCGGCCTCGTTGGTGGTGTTCGGGCGTGATTTGCTGACGCTGGTGGTGGATCGTGCTCTGGGGCTGGTGGCGCCTCCGGTGACCGTGACAAGCTGGAATCCCAAATTGAAGCAACGTTTTTCGACCACGGCGGGCCCTTCCGGCGGCACGGCCACCGCCGGTGGCGTGACGCTCCTGCGGCCTAATCTGACGCAGGCGGAGGTCGATCAGGAGGCGGCGGCGCGGCAGGCGGCCCTGGCGGCGCAGGCGGTGTTGCTGCGGGCAAGCATGCCGGGGGAACTGACGATGGTGCCGGACAGCGTATTTGCCTTGCAGGGGACTGGGACGGTGTTCGATGCGTCGTATGTGGTGCGTACCATCGAGCGGAGTGTTGATACCCGGCAGGGCTTCGTGCAGCGTTTTGAAGCCTTGCAGGTGGCATGATGGATGGGTTCTGGAATGCCGTGAAGGCGCGGGCGGCGGCGTTGGATGGCATGAGCGGTCAGGCGCGGTTTGGCATCGTCGCGAGCTTCGATGCATCGACCTACGCCGCGCGGGTGATGCTGCAGCCGGAGAATGCACTATCCGGGTGGCTTCCGGTCCTCAGCTCATGGATTGGTGCGGGCTGGGGGATGGCGGCGCCATTGTCGCCGGGGGATCAGGTTATGGTGCTCGCGCAGGAGGGCGATGCCGAGCAGGCGGTGGTGATTGGGCGCGTGTGGTCGGATGCCGAGCCGCCGCCGGGGGCACCGGTGGGCGAGTTCTGGTTGGTGCATCAGACCGGGTCGTTCATCAAACTGAAGAATGACGGCACGATTGCGTTGCAAGCGAGCACGGTTTCGATCCAGGGGGATTTGATGGTGACTGGTGAGATCTCCGATCTGGCGGGTGCGCATGGTACTGTCGATCGTCTGCGTCAAGCATATGACCGGCACGTGCATGCCGATCCGCAGGGTGGGCAGACCGGTGTGCCATCGGTGGTGGTGTGATGGCGGATGCGGCATTGGTATTTGGCGGTGATCTGGCCATCGGGGTGTCGGGTGATCTGGCGCTGGCCACCGGGTCGGGCTTGACCGAGCAGCGGGTTTTACGACGGCTCTTGACCAATCCTGGTGATTATATCTGGCAGTTGTCCTACGGTGCCGGGTTGGGCCAGTTTGTCGGTGTGGCCGGGGCGGCGGGCGCGGTTGGTGCGGTGACGCGCGCACAGCTTCTGGCAGAGGCCCGCGTTGCGCAATCGCCTTTGCCGCAGATTACGGTCGAGCAGACCGGTACCTCGGGGATTGCGCTTACGATTGCGTATCAGGACGCGATGACCGGTCAGGCGACCGCGCTGACCTTGCCCGTCTGATATCGAGTTCGGGTTGAGACGTTTGGGCGGCCTTGCTCGCTGGAACGGCTGTTTCCGGATTTAGAGGATATTTCATGCCATTATCGTTACAGAATTTCACCGCGATGGTGGAGCAGATGGCGGCTGCCGTGCAGGGGGCCGCGACGCAGGTGCTGGATCTGACTGTTGGCTCGGTCTTGCGCGCGATTCTGGAGGCGAATGCGTCGCTCGGATTGTGGCTGCAATGGTTGATCGTCGAGGTTTTGCAGACGACGCGATTGGCGACCAGCAGCGGCACCGATTGCGATAGTTTCGGGGCGGATTTCGCATTCGTGCGATTGCCGGCCTCGACGGCGGGTGGCGTTGTGACATTCGGCCGGTTTGCACCCGTGTTATCGGCTTTTGTGCCGGTTGGGACGACGGTGATGACCAGCGATGGCAGCCAGAGTTTCACTGTCAGCGCGGATACGAGCAACCCGGCCTATAGCGCTGGCTCTGGTGGTTATGGGCTCGCAGCGGGCATTGCCTCGATCGATTTGCCGGTAGTGGCCGTGGTGGCGGGGGCGGCGGGCGATGTGCTGGCAGGGACGATTGGGCTGCTGACAAGCGCTATCCCCGGGATCGATACCGTGAGCAACGCGGCACCGATGACCGGCGGGCTCGATGCGGAGAGCGATGTGGCGTTCAAGGCCAGGTTCGGCAATTATCTGGCCAGTTTGTCACGCGCGACGCCAGGTGCGATCGAGGAGAGTGTGGCTGGTGTGCAGCAGGGATTGTCGGTTTCGGTTGCCGAGAACGTCGATCAGACGGGTGCCGTGAGTATGGGCAGTTTTGTCGTCACGGTCGATAACGGGACCGGGGCACCGCCCGCCGGGTTGCTGGCGAGCATCGCTGCGGCGGTGAACGCAGTGCGGCCGGTGGGTACCCGGTTTGCGGTGCAGGGTCCGGTGGTTGTTAACGCCGATGTATCGATGACACTGACGCTGGCGCCGGGGGCGCAGGCGCCGGTGGTGATTGCGGCGGTGAGTGATGCGATTTCTGCCTATATCGAGTCGTTGCCGGTGGGCGCCGGGTTGCCTTACTCGCGGCTTGCACAGATCGCCTATGATGCGTCGAGTGCTGTGGTCAATGTGACCGATACGGTCTTGAACGGCACGACGGCCGATTTGGTACCGCCGTTGTTTGGTGCCGTGCGGGTCGGTACGGTTAGCGTGGCCTGAGCGATGAGCGGATCACAGGTTCCGACCGGTAGTTCGGCCGACATGCTGGCGCGGCTGAAGGCAGTCTTGCCGACTCGATGGTTTGCAGATGCCACGCCGGTGCTCGATGCCGTGCTCGGGGGCGTCGCGGCGATGTGGGCGGGTTTATATGCGCTGATCGGGTTCGCTGCGTTGCAGACGCGGATTGCGACCGCGAGCGGACCATTTTTGGATATTGCGGCGCAGGATTATTTTGGTACCGCATTGACCAGACGGGCGGGTGAGACCGATGCTGCGTTCAGTGCGCGGATCAGGTCGAATCTGTTGGCACCGCGCGCGACCCGGGATGCGCTGATTGCGGCACTGATTGTCGAGACGGGTCGGGTTCCGGTGGTATTCGAGCCGTTTAACACCGGGGATACCGGCGGTTATTCAAGTAACACGCTCGGCTACAACGCCATGGGCGGCTACGGAAGCCTGATGTTGCCGTATCAATGCTTCGTGACGGCGTACCGGCCGGTTGTCACGGCGTCCGGGAATAATGGTGGCTACAATTTTGGACCAGGGGGTTACGCGACCGCGCCGATGGCGTGGAGCGATCTGGCCGATGACCCGGGCTTGATCACCGATGCCGAGATCTATGCCGCCATTGTCGGGGTGCTGCCGGTGAACGGCGTTGCGTGGACCCGGCTTTCCGACTGAGCGGGCGTGGCTTCTGAAACGTTTTTGTTGTCAATCAAGGGATATTTCATGGATCGCACGATCGTCTATCCGGGCGCCATTCCGCTCGACACGGATATTCTGAATATCAATCGTAACGTGCTCGTTGGCATCGGTGCGCTGAACGCGGCGGTGTTTGGCACCGGCGTCGTCGCCGATGGGCTGGCCTGTTCACCGACTGTGCCAGCCTCATTGACGGTGACGGTCGCGCCTGGTTCGATCACCCAGTATGGGCCGGTGGACGCCAATGGTTATGGTAGCCTGACGGCGGATGTGGCGGAACAGACGGTCAAGACCGGGATCAACCTCGATCCTGTGACGTTCACGCTTGCGGCGCCGAGCAGTTCGGGCCAGTCGGTCAATTATCTGATCGAGGCGACGTTTTCCGAAATCGACACTGTGCCTGTGGTGCTGCCATATGTGAATGCCGCCAATCCTGCCGTGCCGTACTCCGGGCCAAATAATTCCGGCGGGGCGCAGGATACCGTGCGGATCGAGCGCGTGCAGTTGCAGGTCAAGCCCGGTGCCGCGGCGGGCGCCGGGACGCAGACGACGCCCGCGGTCGATGCGGGATGGGTTGGATTGTATGTGGTTACGGTCAATTACGGACAGAGCGCGATCACGGCCGCGGATATCGTGACGATGCCGACCGCGCCGTTTCTGAGCTTCAAATTACCACAGCTGCGTCCTGGTTTTTCTGCGATCCAGGTTTTTGAATCATCCGGCAGTTTCGTGGTTCCGGCGGGTGTTTCGCAGGTGAAGGTTACGGCGATCGGCGGTGGTGGTGCTGCGGGGTATCACGCGACTTTGCCCGGTGGCGGCGGCGGCCAGGGTGGCACGGCGATCGATGTGATCGGTGGTTTGGTGCCGGGGCAGGTGATTGCGGTGGGTGTTGGTTCGGGCGGGGTCCCGCCGAGTAGCGCGGGCGATGGCGGCGCCGGCGGGACCTCGAGCTTCGGCGCTTATTTGTCCGCGTCAGGCGGGGGCGGCGGGCAGGGCGGGACGACGGCGCTGTTTGCAACCGCCGGCGGTGCTGGCGGCATGGGTCGCGGCGCGCGGATCGTTCAGGCTGGGGCGATGGGCTGTGATGGCATCACGATCGCATCCCGGGGGGGTGATGGTGGTGGCGACGGTCGGGGTCGGGGTGCCAGTGGGCCGGTTGCCGGATTCGCGGCGACCGGATTTGGCGGCGGCGGCGGCGGCGGCGGTACCACCACTTCGACCAGTAATCCGGTTGGAAGCCCTGGTGGTGCCGGCGCGTCGGGTCGCGTGATCGTCGAATATTGAGCGGGATCAGGCATCATGAGTGGAACGACAACGCAGATCGGCCATGCCTGGCAGGTTTCATCGGCGCGGCTGATCGAAATCGAGGGTTTTATTCCGACCCCGCGCGGGCTTGCCTTGCTACCGCCACAGTCTTTGACGTGGCCGGAGAAGGATCCGGGCGATACGTTGGACTATGTATTCGAGATCGCGCCGGCGCTAACCGGCAATCCCGGCGATACGATTGCGACCATGAGCGTCGCGATCTCACCCGCCAATCCCGGTGATCTGACCCTCGCGTCGGCCGCCGCGGATGGAACGCGGGCTATCCTGTGGCTGAGCGGCGGCCAACCGGGCACTGACTACACCGTGACAATCGGGATTTCGACGGTGTGTGGGCGGAGCCTCGCGCGCAGCATTGCATTGCCGGTCGTCGCGCTCGCTTCGGTACCGGCACCGCCGACGGCGATTACGACGCTGGGCGGCGTGCCGCTGACCAGCCCCTCTGGCCAGCCGATTACTGCGGATTGAAGGAGCATACATGCCAACGATTGGACAGTTGCCGGCTGCTGCTTCGGTTTCGGACAGCGATGAACTACCGATATTTCAGAACGGCGCAACCGTTGCCGCGACGCGGGCGCAGATTTTGGCGGGGATGCAGCAGGCTCTCGCATTGCCACAAGGCAGCCTGCTGGGCGGCGTGGGCCCTGGGGTTGCGAGCCCGGTTCCGATCAGTATCGGGGCTAATCTTGCTCTGAACGGCACAGTTCTGTCAGCCGCGGCGGCGCCGTTTGCGATTGCTGGGTTGCCGGGGGGCGTGACGCCTAGCGTGAATGATCTGGTGGCGCTCGGCCAAGGTGGCGCGAATGCGGCATTGCCTTATGCGGCATTCATGCAGGGGATGGCTGGCGTGCCGGGTATTCAAGCCGGAGCGTTGGAGGCGATTGCAGCGGGTGCATCCAAGCTGCGCACGCTGGCGGCGATAGGCGCCAATGCCGTCACGATCGAGGATTTCGGCGCGGCAGGTGATGGGGTGACCAATGACGCGGCGGCGCTGATTGCTGCACTGGCGTCGGGCAATCCGGTGCGGTTGGGGCCGAAGACGTACCGGATTGACGGTGAATGTGACATTGGCGGAACCTGCGCCGTTTTGCTGGGCGTTCCCGGCACGACCGTGCTGACCCGCAGTGCGCAGAGTGCGGTTGGAACATCCGGCAATCCCGCCTGGATCAGCGTGACGGCGACGCAATTTTTTGTGGACGGCATTGTGTTTGATGCCAATCGGGCGGTCACGGCGGACACTTGGGGCGTGGTGGTGCAGGCTTCGTGCACGAATGCGAACATTACGCGGTCGTTGTTTCGCAATGCCATGGGTTCGATTTATGGGTGGGGGCTGGCGATTGCGCCGAGCGACCCGACACTGACCCGTCACCATGTGCATGATTGTGAATTCACGGCCAATGCGGTTGACGGCATGTGGGTGGCGGCTTGCGATTCGGTCGCTGTGACTGCATGTCGCGCCCATGACAACGCGCGCAACGGCATTTACGTGGATAGTCAAGATTCCACATTTGTTTTGAAGATCAGGGATGTCCAGATTGTCGGGAATACCTGCTGGAACAATCAGACGGGAATATCGGTCGGCAATTTTAATGCGACCAACACCGAGCCTGGGGTTTACGGCAACGCCAACCCGGATGTGCTCGGAGGATTGGTTGCCAATAATTGCGTATTTGATAACACCAGTTATGGTATTTCGATGTCTGGCCGAAATATTCTGGTATCGGGAAATATGATCGTCAATAATGGTCCCGCCGGTGGGGGTATGTTGGCGAATACCGGTTATTGCCGGATCGCCGATAACATGATCACGGGATCGGGCGGCTTTGGGATCGATGCGGGTGGGTCGATCTATGTCGAACTGACTGGCAACTACATTGATGGGCCGACGATTGGGATCGGAATCGGTGGATCCCAGAATTGCACGGTTCGGGGCAACTATGTCCAGGATTGTGTCGCTGGTATCATGGCTTTGAATGTCGAGTCTGATGGCCGTGGCGATAACTTTGGAATTAGTTGCAATAATCTATCGATCCTAGGCAATTACGTCTGCTATGGCGCGGGGGGATCCGGGATCGTTCTGCGCGACGCCCCACAGCGCGTGGTCGTCACAGATAATATCGTGTCATCGGGTACGGCAGGTAACCCGCTCAATGCGCTCTTACCGTACACTGATTCTCTGGTTCTGCGCGGTAATGTATTGAACTATGCTGACTCGTTTTCGGTGAACCCAACTAGTGTCCCGTCGCAGTGATTACGACTCCTTGATTGATGGCGTGGGGTAGGATTTGGCCATCTTCACTCTTGCCTGATCTGTGGAGAACATCCAG
>NZ_NCJX01000151.1:0-8673 GCF_002282635.1 Acidiphilium sp. 34-64-41
CTACGTGGATAAGCCCCCGCCGCTAACGCTGTTTCTAACGCCCAAAGGGGTCGGAATTGGACGCGAAAAGGGGGTCGCGTTTGGATGCGATTTGACACGGTTGCCAAAGCCCGGCAACTTTTAGTCGAAGAGGGCCTGGACGGCGCTCTCACGCGCAAACACTCGCCCGCGTCTGCCCGGCGGCGCATCTTCGATGGCGCAGCCGAGGCAAAATTGATCGCACTCGCCTGCTCGGCCCCACCCAGTGGCCGCACGCGCTGGACGCTCGAACTGCTGGAGGAGGCGGTGGTCGAACTGAAGATCGTCGATCGCGCCAGCGATAATACGATCGGGCGGATTCTAAAAAAAACACGCTCAAGCCTCACCTGCGAAAGCAATGGGTGATTCCGCCGGACGGCAACGTCGCCTTCGTCGCCGCCATGGAGGACGTGCTCGAGGTCTATCATCGGCCGTACGATCCTGCACATCCCGTAGTCTGCCTTGACGAGACGTCCAAGCAACTTATCGCCGAAACCCGCTTGCCCATCCCCGCCAAGCCGGGCAGCCCAGCGCGACACGACTATGAATACGAGAGAAACGGCACGGCTAACCTGTTCATGCTATTCGCGCCCCTGGAGGGCTGGCGGCATGTCGAGGTCACCGATCGCCATACGGCTGTTGATTATGCCGAAATACTCAAGGACTTATCAGATCAGCATTTTCCGGACGCAGCCAGGATCGTGCTCGTGCAGGACAATCTGAATACCCACAAACCCGCTTCACTGTACGAAGCCTTCCCCGCAGCCGAGGCCCGCCGCCTGGTCGAACGCTTTGAGTGGCACTACACCCCAAAACACGGCAGTTGGCTGGATATGGCTGAAACCGAACTCAGCGTCTTGTCCACCCAATGTCTGAACCGGCGTATCGCTGACAAGCAAACCCTGATCACGGAGGTCGCCGCCTGGGAGGTCTCTCGAAACCAAGCCCCCGTCTTCTTCGGGGCTCTGCGCCAGAATTGCAGCGGGTATTGTGTTGAAGGCCTTGACGACCTTCGCTCCGCTCAGGGTCTCCTGAACGATGCTTGAGGAGAACTTACCGCCCAATTCAGTCGGGGTGAAATCGGGAAAGTCGATCGCGTTTGTCGCGTCGATGACCGTTTTTCCGCTCCAGTTCGTCGTGGAAGCAAGCCCAGCAATTTCCGGATAAGGGATTGCCAAGATGACGATCTGGGCCTTGAGCGCGTCCGCCGGTGAACTCGCGGTCACTGTCGGCCCAATCGCCTTGGCTAGCGGCGCGATCGCTTCGAGCGGTCGCCGGGCCGCGACGGAGACCTGAATGTTTTTACGGGCGAACGCCCGGGCAAGCGCCTGGCCGATAGCGCCAAAACCTATAATCGCAGTGCTCATGAGATCCGCCGGATCGCTGTTTAGAGTGGAAATATCCGTACCAAGGCAGGCGCCTCAGGCTATTGTCCGAACGACGCCACCGTCGACACGCAAGGAAGTGCCCGTCGTCGCCGACGCTTGCTCCGAGCAGGCATAGACAACCAGATTCGCGACTTCTTCCGTTGTCGCGAAGCGTTTGATGAGCGTTGACGGGCGCGTTGCCTTGAGGAACTGCTGCTCGGCTTCGTCTTGTGTAATGCCTTGCGCCTCCGCAGCCGCCTTCATCCAGCCGCCCATAATCTCCGAACGGGTCGGGCCAGGGA
Organism: Acidiphilium sp. 34-64-41; assembly: GCF_002282635.1. NCBI lineage: Bacteria > Pseudomonadati > Pseudomonadota > Alphaproteobacteria > Acetobacterales > Acidocellaceae > Acidiphilium > Acidiphilium sp. 34-64-41. Next base: position 1,688 of record NZ_NCJX01000151.1, read on the forward strand.
GGACAGAATTGACGGTGACGCCCGTCCCTGCGACCACCTCGGCCAAGCCCCTGGAAATGGCGAGCTGAGCGGTCTTGGTCATGGCGTAGTCGATCAAGTCCACGGGGATTGCGAGCGCGGACTCGCTACTGATGAAGACGACACGCCCCCAGCCGCGCTTCGTCATGTTCGGCACATAGTGGCGGGAGGTGCGAATGCCGCTCATGACGTTGAGCTCGAAGAGATCGGTCCACTCACTGTCGCCAATTTCGAAGAAAGCCTTCGGGCGCCCCGTGCCCACATTGTTGACGAGAATATCCGCATCCGGCTCCTGCGCGAACAGCGTCGCAGCGCCTTCCGGGGTCGCAAGATCGGCGGAGACGCCGGTGAACTCACCCTTTGGGAAGAGGTCGCGCAACTCGCGAAGTGCTGTATCGACCCTTGCCTGGCCGCGGCCGCTGATGACAACCGCGGCGCCAGCACGCGCCAATCCTTCCGCAATGGCGCGGCCGATACCCGCCGTGGACCCTGTTACGATTGCCTTTCGGCCTTTGAGATCGATGATCATACTAAAACTCCTTTGATCACCGGAACCTGGGCGCGAAGGAATTCTTTTATAATCGTGCAAAATCCCATAGTATCTATTCCAGAGGAGAATAGCTTGGATCGATTTCATGAATTGAACGCATTCATTTCTGTCGCTGAGGCGGGCGGCTTCTCGGCCGCCGCTCGGCGCGGCGGCGACGCGCAGCCGGCCATCAGCAAGGCCGTCGCGGCGCTCGAAAAGCGGCTTGGCGTTGCATTGTTCCATCGAAACACGCGCAGTGTAACGCTGACGGATCAGGGACAGCGATATTACGACCGGGCGAAGCCGCTGCTCGATGAGATGAATAAGGCGGAAACCGAGCTAACGAATAGCTCAGTCGCAATCTCGGGAACCGTCCGGATCAGCGTGGCGGCAACTTTTGGACGGCTACATGTGCTTCCGCTGATCCCCAAGCTGCTGTCGCTTTATCCCGACCTGCATATTGATCTCATTCTCTCGGACTTCGTGCGGGATATGGTGGAGGATAGAGTCGATTTAGCCATCCGGGTTGGGCGTGTCGACGAGCCTGACGCCGTGGCCAAGTTCGTCGTCGAAACGCCCTTGGTCTGCGTTGGATCTCGCCGGTATTTCGCGCAACGCGGCACACCGAAAATTCCTGCCGATCTTCTGAATCATAACTGCCTAGTCTACAACGGGCTGCATGAGGCGGCGAATTGGACGTTTATCGGGCCTAATGGCCAGTTTAGCGTAACCGTTCGGGGAAGCCTCAGTTCCAACAGCGTTGAAACCATTCGCATGGGTGTTCTGGCTGGTGTCGGGATCGGCCTTTTTGCGAAAGTTTCGCTCGCAGAAGAGCTTGCACAATCGGATGTCATCACGGTTCTTGATGATTTTGTGCAAGGCGTTCGAGACATAAGCCTGGTGTGGCCAAAGCGCCGGTTCGTGCCGGAACGCGTGCGGTGCGTGACCGATTTCTTAGCGAAGGCCATACCGAAACGGCTTTAGGCTACGTCTGCTTCTGGGAGGTACGCCGTTAGCAATCTACATCCGACATGAGGGGAAAGCCGCCGTACAGGACAGACCAATTGAATGGCGGCTGTGCGCCCATTCTCGCCGTTTCCGAGCCAGGGGTTACGCATGAAAGATGCTGATCGCAGCTTGAATATGGAAAACGGTAGTCGGTCGAATATTTTCAATTCTGTCCGGTTGCTTGAATGGCAGTGGTTTTGGCCCGGGCCGCCGGCTCATCGTAAGCGTCGATAGAGCGGCCTGGGAGTTACCTGCCAGCCAACGCCCGGCTATTGGTCGACCAATACGTCCATCGCGATCCTCGTCGAATCCTCGGAACACGCGGGGTCAGGTTTCCTCAAGGAGCATGACGAAGCGCTCCCGTACCCATCGCTGAACCGGGTGCGTCGTCGTCCGATCATGCCAAAGCATGGCGAGTTCGAAGCCCGGGACGCCAATGGGGGGATCAAAGACCTGCAGTCGCTCCCTTGCCTCGCGAACGATGCGCGCCGGCACGACCGCGATCATGTCGGAGCTTGCGACGATCATGGGAACGACAAGAAAGCCCGGCGCGGAGAGAGCGACATGCCGCGATCTCCCCATCGCTTCGAGAACAGTGTCGGTCGGCCCGGCGAAGCCGCCTCCCTCGGGGGATACGATGACGTGGTCGAGGCTGCAGAACAAGTCGAGGTCGATCCTGCCTTTGACATCAGGGTGCCCCGTTCGCGCGAGCGTGCGCATCCGTAAGTGCTCTGGCGCCGTTTGCGGCCGGTTAATAGCCAGATCGACCGCTCCGCGCTCCATTTGGCCGTACAAGGCGGTGAGATCCAGGCTATGCCACGCAATCCGAAGCCCCGGCGCTTCCTGCCGCAGGGTACGGAGCAGAGGCAGAAGCAAGGCGCTCTGCGTGTAATCGGTGGCCGCGACGCGGATCGTCCCTTTCGCTCGTGAAGGATCGAATGCCGAGTCCGCTGCCACAGCACGGCGCACAGCTTCGAGCGCATCATGCAGCTGCGGTTGAAGTTCCATCGCTTTCTGGGTCGGCACCATGCCGCGTTGCGTCGGGATCAACAGCGGGTCGTCGAAGATGTCGCGCAACCGTGCCAGACGGGTTGAAAGCGCGGGCTGGCTCATGTTCAGGCGACGTGCCGCATGGGTCACATTGCGCTCGGCCAGCAAAGTGTCGAGCGTCACGAGCAGGTTGAAATCGAGCTGGTTGGTATCCATGGCGTAGATGCCAGCACAAAGATCCTTTGATTTCAAGAATGACGAAGTGATCTCTAGCTTTATGGGCAGGCTGAAAGCCGGCCCTTTCCTTTCCTTTCCCGTTCAGGATCACCGCATGAGCAACATTCTTATCGTCCACGCCCACCCCGAAGCCCAGTCGCTGACCAGCTCGTTGAAGAACCTCGCGGTCGAAACACTGACCGCACAGGGGCATCAGGTTCAGATATCAGACCTCTACGCCATGGGCTGGAAGGCCGTGGCCGATGCCGCCGATTTCCCGCAGCGTAAGGACGCCGACCGGCTGCACTATGCATCGGAATCGGGCAACGCCTTCGCCAGGGGCACTCAGCCCGCCGATGTCGTGGCAGAGCAACAGAAGCTGCTTTGGGCGGACGCCGTCATCCTCACCTTCCCGCTGTGGTGGTTCAGCACGCCCGCGATCCTGAAGGGTTGGGTCGAGCGTGTCTATGCGCATGGTTTCGCCTACGGCGTCGGTCCGCAAGGTGGAGAACGCTGGGGCGATCGGTATGGCGAAGGGACGCTCGCCGGGCGCCGGGCGATGGTCGCCGTCAACATCGGCGGCCGCGAGCCGCACTACAGCGAGCGCGGCGTGAATGGCCGCCTCGACGAGATCCTGTGGCCCATCCAGCATGGGCAGCTCTTCTATCCGGGCATGGAGGTCATGCCGCCCTTTGCCGTTTACCAGAGCGACCGCCTGTCGGAGGAGCGCTGGGGGGAGGTCGCCGCCGCCTTCAGGGTCCGGATGGCAAATCTCTTCACCGACACGCCGATCCCATATCGCACTCAGAATGGCGGCCACTACGATGGACAGCAGGTGCTTAAGCCTGGTCTTGGCATCGGAGAGACAGGGTTGCGCATCCATCTGGCGCAGCCGGGCGATCCGGTCGAGCATCTTGAGACTGCCGAAGCGCGGCCCGCGGCGCTTGTCCGCGCCTGTTCAAGACACTCCACTAGACGCGCGTTCAGCTCAAACAGTCAAGTTGATCTCAAGGCCCTCACGATGATCGAATTGCCACGACGTTTCCGATGTGCGGCGCCAGAGGGCGGTGCGAAGCATGCGCGCACCGCAGGAGAAGGCCTCGGAATGGAGTGAAGCAACCGCCACGATCGTCCCCGTTGGAGGGCCAATCGCGACACGCGATTGGCGACGGGGATGATTAGAAGACGTAGGAAATGGGGCGGTTCAACAAGTATTCAGACGGCGTAGGAGGTGAGCGTAAAGCAGAAAAAAAGGCTTGCTGGATCGTATGACGGCCTTTTTCTATAGGTCCGCGCACCCACCTACCTGTAGCTGCGCGACTTTATCCGCAGCCATGCGCGATTTCATCGGCCATTTCTGCTCAAATTATCTGATCGCAGACCGCTTGCCGTGCGCAGATTGGGTGCCTCCATGCCCAAATTAACTGATCGGTGCGCGACATCAACCGCCCATGCGCAAAAATCGTGACACAACATTAGCCGTTTGATCTCATTGAGATTTCCTGATTTAGTCGATCACGTCGGTCGGATCTCGAATGGGTATGAGAGCCGTCTGGTTTGTCTCGAAAGGTTCTATACGTCCGAGCTATGATGCCTCAGAACGATGAAAACGATCCTATTGGGGCGGAAAAACTGTCTCAGCCGACCGTACCGCTGGGGTAGACCGAAATGGCACGGTCAGGCGGGTACTATTCTGCTAAACCTGCCGGAGAAGACGATGAGCAATCATGACATTCTGCAAGGTGGCTGCCTATGCGGCCAAATCCGCTACGCGATCTCGCCAGGAAGCGTGTTCGATGCAGGATGGTGCCATTGTCGCCAGTGTCGGCAAATGACGGGGTCTGCCGCTCTTCCATTTTTCAACGTCATGCCGGCAGCCTTCGACATTCTTCAAGGCAATCCCAAACGCTATTGCTCCTCCTATCAAGGCTGGCGCGTCTTCTGCGGTGATTGCGGATCACCGATCTGGTATCAGCCGGCCGAACCGGGAGGCCATATCGCCGTCAACACCGGGACCCTCGATCATCCCGACGACCCATCGGTCCGGCCCAGGTTCCACATGTTCGACGTCGAACGGCTTACCTGGTTCGACGCGGACCCGGCACTGCCGCGATTTCAAGATAACGAACTGACCCATCCCGACACCAGAAAGCTGTATCAACCCTGATTTTCCGCGCATATACGCAATGGAACTGACAACGAAATTTGTGGACAATGTGCAGGTGGCGCTGGTTGAGCGGTTCTATGGAGAAGTCTGGAATCAGGCGGACGAAGGAATTGCGAGAGAGATCCTGCACCCCGGTTTTCGGTTCCGTGGTTCGCTCGGTGACGAACGGATCGGCCATGAAGGCTTCATCAGCTACATGCGGACAGTCCATGCCGCTCTTAGCAATTATCGATGCGTCATAGACGATCTGGTTTGGACAGAGTTTCGTGTAGCGGCACGCATGAGATTTACCGGTGTCCATCGCGCACCATTTATGGGAGTTCCTGCGACTGGCAGGCAGATTCTGTGGGCTGGCGCTGCATTTTTCACGATAGCAAGCGGGCAGATCACTGAGCTTTGGGTGCTTGGCGACATCGACGCTATTCGGCGACAACTTGGCGAATCAACGTCGTCCTGATCATGACCGAGGTTCCGGTTCGGTCCCAGTGTCACGAATTTTGCGCCCGGACGGCTGATGTTGCGCACCGATCAGTTAATCTGCGCACGGCGTACGCCCTGCGATCACATGATCTGAACAGGAATCGCCGATGAAATCGCGCATACTTGCGGAGGATCTCGCGCAGCTACACGTAATGCGCCAGTTCCGGCAAATTTACCAACCACTGTGAGAAGGCCAAGGATTCAATATGCAGGATATAACTAAGGTCGCGATCGTGACCGGCGCATCGCGCGGAATCGGCGCGGCGATCGCGCGGCACCTTGCGGCCAATGATTTTGCCGTGCTCGTGAACTACAAGACCAGGAAGGCCGAGGCGGATGCAGTGGTCGCCGAGATCGTCCGTGCCGGTGGGAACGCCACTTCCTGCGAGGCTGACGTGTCTTCGGACAGCGATGCCAAACGACTGATCAACTTTGCGGTCAGCGAATTCGGACGAATCGATGTCCTGGTGAACAACGCGGGTCTCGCAATGGGTCGCCCGCTGATCGAGATTGATGCTGAGCACGTGAATGCTCAGACCGGGTTGAACATCGCCGGCCTGCTGTTCGCATCCAAGCAGGCGGTCCTTGCCTTTGGTGATGCCGGTGGCGCCATCATCAATATGGCGTTTCGCCGATACCGGGCGGGGCGGTCTACTGCGCGACTAAAGCGGCGGTGAACGCCATCACCGTCAGTCTGGCGACCGAATTGGGGCCACGGAAGATCCGTGTCAACGCGGTCGCTCCCGGCCTGACCATGACGGATCAGATGAAAGCAAAAGTTCCCGAGGAAGCGAAGCAAGAGATCATGAAGGACACTCCGCTGGGCCGTCTCGGCACGCCGGAGGAAATCGCCGAAGTCGTTGGTTTTCTGGCTTCTGACGCTGCCCGATGGATCACGGGGCAGGTGATTACCGCATCAGGCGGGTATCGGTGACGTTGGTTCGCGATCAGTGTCACGAATTTTGCGCACGGGCGGCTGATGTCACGCGCCAATCAATTAAATCGCGCAGAGAAGCACTTAATCTGCGCAAGGAGCCGGGCCTGAGATCACATAATTTGCGCAGAAACTAGCGATGAAATCGCACACGCTCGCGGATGATGTCGCGCAACTACATCTATGCGGCGCGGGATGGCAAAACGAAACATCCGATCGGGTTGTTTGATCGCTCCCGGGTCCTGCACTGGCTTGACGGAATGGAGGAACAATTCGCCGGCGTCACGTCATGGATGCCGTAAACGATACGCCAGACGACCCCGATCGCGTCGTTCGGGACGCTCAGGATCGTCTCGAAAAAGCAGAACACCGGGCGATGATCGCCGATGATCCCACGGCCGAACACCTCCACGCCCTGCGCGCATTCCTTGCCGCCTTCGCTTCCACGGCAACCCTGCATCAGATGACAACCAAGCGGGATTATCATGCCGCGCGGGATATTCAGGACCGTCTCGACAAAAGCATGAACCTCGCCGTCTCGGCCGCCCGCGCTGACGTTTCCAAAGCTCATGCCGAAATGGCGCAAAGCCTGATCGGGTCGATCAGCACTCGCGCATCGGCTGAGATGTCAGCCATGGCCCGCA
>NZ_NCJX01000068.1:0-14297 GCF_002282635.1 Acidiphilium sp. 34-64-41
GCGAGCGTTAAGGAGGGTGCTGACATCAAACGTCAGAGGGGTCGAAATTGGACGCGATTTTCGCCCCTCAGGGGGTCGTTATTGCAAGCGAATTTACAGCGATGATCAAATCTGCGACCGTCCCGTTTCATGCCGGAATTATATCACCCCCGCAAACATACGACTAGCAAAATGTCGTCTTAATTACCGACTGCTGAGTAAGTGCCGTTTGCCATTTCAGCCCCTGTGAACAGCCGCATCTTCCTGGTTCGATGTCCGCTTCAGAGGCGCCAATCAGCCCGTCTGACCGGCCGAGTTGAGCGCAAAGCAGGCGGTCTGTCTTCGGCTGGATCGGGCCGAAAGCGGAATGGCAGGTCTGGAGCAGGTTGGGGCAATAAGCTGCCGTTCGCTTGACCTCATCCTCTGACGGCTCTCAACAGCGGCCTTTTGCGGACGTGGGAACACTTGGTGTATTGGCGGCCTTACTGTAATGTTTGCAGCCTGCTCGGCTAGCAAGCATTTTGGGTTGAAACATCCGTCTCGACAGGAGGCCCACGCGGTGAAATCCCCTCGTTTTGGTGTTGTCCCGAAGTCCATGCGAACGAGATACGACGCCGTGGTCGCGCTGACGGATGCGTTCTGCCGTGACCACCTGAACGACGAATATCGCGATCTCGCGCAGGCCATGACCGCGGCACTCGGCCGCAAGCGCCCAAGCCCGCTGGCCTCGGGGCAGCCGCGCACTTGGGCCTGCGGTATCATCCACGTATTGGGCCAACTCAACTTCCTGTCGGACAAGGCGAGCCAGCCTTACATGACAATGGCCCAGGTCAGCGCCGCGTTTGGCGTCGGAGAGAGCACGGCGAGCGCCAAGGCGCGGGCCATCTCGGAGGCGTTGCACACGAACCGCATGGATCCGACCTGGATGCTGAAGAGCGTTGTTGACCGGAATCCGTTCGTGTGGATGGCTGAGGTAAATGGGATTTTGGTCGACATACGCCAAATGCCACGCGAGGTGCAGGTGATCGCCTACGAGAAGGGCATGATCCCCTACATTCCGGCAGATCAGGTATAGCTCATTCATCCGGAGGTGGGCTGTCCACCGAACCCAGTCAACGGAGTTACTCCCGAGAACGACTGCTCTGGAGGAACGGTGCTGCTGGTTCGAACGGCGATGATGAGCGCATTGCTGCCGGGCCTTGCACCGCCGCCACTCATGGATTGATGAGGGGATTCCAGCAGCGTGAAACGGCGCGACGTCGCGCGAGGCCATTCACGGGAAACGGTCCGGACGGACCCTGTGAGAGGGCGTCGCTCCGTTCGAGGCGGGCGATCTGCGATGGGGTAGCTTTGGGTGCGTTGTGTCGTTCGCTGTGCGGCCTGGCGAAGTGGTCGGGCTGGCTGGGTTGGTCGGTTCGGGGCGGACGGAGACGATGGCGGCGCGTTTCGGCGCCGGGGGGCACAGAGGGTGGGGCAAGGCGGGTCGGTGGTGCCTCTGGCTCCTTGCCCATGTCCGGAGGATCGATTGCGGCTGGTTGGGCGGTTTTATCGGGGGACCGGCGGGGGCCGGGGATAGGACCCAAACTGTCGGTCACTGAAACCCTGAGGGCAACCGCCCTGGACGGCATGAGCAGCGCCGCGTGCAGCCCGGCTGGGCGGGCGGGGAAAATATGGCGTGAGAGCGACAGCGGCCGGGTATCGGCGGTGCCGAGCCGGACCAGTTCGAGCACGGGCTGACCCGCCGCCAGACCGAGGACCTCGCGGATGGTCGCGCACGCGGGCGCGCCTGGGCAAAGCGCAACGGCGTATCCTTGTCGGCACCGGACGGGCCGACGATCAGGACGAGCCGGCCGGCGCTGTTATCGTACGCGTCATCCGACGCTGTTATCGTATGCGTCATCCGACGCGGGTACCCTCGCGCCAGACCGCGCGCACCACCGGCAGCGCATTGTGCAGGCGGACCCGCACGATATCGGCGCGCAGACCCGGCGCCAGCCGGCCGCGATCGGCGAGGCCGACCATGGCGGCGGGGTTGGCGGTGATCAGGCGGATGGCGTGTGGCAGGTCGCACGCGCCATGGGCCACGCAGGCGAACGCTGCCTCGATCATCGAGGCGGGGACGTAATCCGAGGCGAGGGCATCGACCAGCCCGGCGCGGATGAGGTCCAGCGCCGCGACATTGCCCGAATGCGAACCGCCGCGCACGATGTTGGGCGCACCGGCGATCGTGGTCATGTCGCAGGCACGCGCCGCCGCGGCGGCGGCGTGCGTGACCGGGAACTCGGCGATCGCGATGCCATCGGCGTGGTTGCGGGCGATCTCCTCGACCGTGCGATCGTCATGCGAGGCGATCGGCACGGCGCGCGCCCGGGCGCGCTCCAGCACCAGGGCTCGGTTGGGCGCGTTGAACCGGGCCTGCGCATCGGCGAGGCGGCCGATCATGGTGGTGATCGCGTCATCCGTATGGCCCTCGCGGCGGCGCATCCGGCGGAATTTTTCGACATCGGCGTATTGGCCGACGCCGGGGCTGTGATCCATCAGGCTGATCAGCCGGACCAGGGCATCGTCGATGGCCCGATCGAGCATGGCGGGGAGTTCGCCGGCGGGCAGTTCGCAGCGCAGATGCAGATAATGGTCCGATCTGAGCATGCCGGTCGCGGCCAGCGCCTGCAGGTCGTTCAGCCCGTCATCGAAGGTCTGGTTGCGGCCTTGTTCGAAGCCGATGTCACCGAGGCAGAGCGCATCGAACACGGTGGTGACGCCGGCGACCGCGCATTGGGCGTCATGCGCGAGCAGGGCGGACCGGGAGGGCCAGCGCGCGTTGCTGCGGGGCAGGACCTGGCGTTCGAGATTATCGGTGTGCAGATCGATGATGCCGGGCGTGAGGTAATCGCCATCGCAGTCGATGCCGCCGTGGGCGGTGCCCGCCTCGATCGTGGTGATGATCCCGTTCTCGATCACGAGGCTGCCGGTGATCACGCGATCGTCGAGGATGATTTGGGCGTTGCTCAGCAGCGTCATGCGGGCTCCAGGGCGGCGGTGTCGTCCACCGCAGGGGTCAGGGTGAGGGTGCGGTCGGCGATGCGGTCGCGGCTGGCGGTGTCGTGGAGAATGCCGATCACGGCGGTGCCGGCCCGCGACATCGCCCGCATGAACGGCAAGACGTAGCCGAGCGTGCCTCGGCGCAGCGCGATGATGGTTTGCGCATCCGTTTGCGCCAGATCGACCATGGCATCACTATGCCGGATCAGGATACGCCCGCGATAGATGCGATCAATGCCGTAGAGTGACCGCAGCAGCGTCGATTGTCCCGCGGCCGGCGGGCCGGCGAGCACGGCGCATGCCCCCGCCCGCACCGCACGATCGACAAGCGCCATCGCCTTGCGATCGGCATGACCGGAGCACCGCCCGTAGCCGCGGGTGAATTGCGGCGGTGCGGATTTTGAAGCGGCGAATTGGTTCGCCGTCTGGCATTCGGTCAGCATTACGTCACCGATCTCGATCGTGAGGCCGAGTTCGGGCGGCACGATCGAGACCGCGACCTTGCCCATCCGCAATTCGCCGACGAACGGATGGGTATGGCGGTAGCCGCGCTGCGTCGAATGGCCGAGTGCCGACAAAAACCACTCGGCACCGCGCGCCGGCGCCACCGATTCGGCTGCGCACCATCGCCATGCCGGTCTCCGGCCGGCGCAGGTGGCTGAAGTCCGGCACCGTCGGCAGGCCCGACAGTTGGGATATGATGCGCGCATGACCAGACAGGGCGAAAACGCCGAGCCAGGCCGGGCGCGTGCCGAGATGAGCGGGGCCAATATCCGGTTCGGCGGCGGTATCATCCAATATATCCAGACATCTATACGGATTTCTGAGCGTGTCCAGGCGACCGGTCTCACCATATGATCCGCTCTCGGGGCCGTCCAGGCCGGTAACTGCCGCCGCCCACCGTGGCACTCTGGGACGCGATGAGCAGCCACGCTTCTGAAGAAGCGATGGTGGCTTCAAAATCCTCGGCGAGGGTCCCGGCGCGCGCGACGGCGGCTTGTGGCGACCAGCGCCCCGTTGATCACAAACAGCAGTCCGCTGTCCCGCCAACGGAAAAATGCCATTTCAGATGGCGCGCATGCTGTTGATCGACGGCCGGCCCTCCGTGCTGCAACGCGCCAGAAACGGTGAAATAACGGCCCGCTCCTCGTCAGTGCTGTCGCTTACATACCGCAACGCGCTCCTGTCCGGGTGTCGTCGAGTGATTTCAGCCCAGGCCACATGATCCTTCGTTGTCCTCGCAACCGATAGTGAAGCGTACCACACTGAAATCACTCATCTTAGCGTTTTTTCGCCAAACATTTCGGTCGGCCTCTTCTGAAAATGAGACGAATCGTGAGAGATTAATCCACCTTCCACATGCACGAAATACTGGATTGGGAAGGTTTTATTAACTTATACCGTGTATTGGTTCCCCTCGGCTTACCGTTACATGGATTTAGCCGCAGTACATGAGCCATGTTTTATATCTCGGAGAATTCGAATGCGATTGTCGTTTTCTGGCATCGTTATATGCATCAGCGACAAAAGCGATCCGCTATGACGGCTACGCTATCGTACAATGTAGCCCATTCAGGGATCGTATTATTAAGGACTTTTCGATGACCGTAATAACAAATGTTTGTAACGTTGAATCCGATAGAACGGTCAGCTCTAGGTCAATCCTTCAATCACCGTTTGTATTCAAATATAACAAAAAATTGAAATTAACACGCGCAGAATATGACTCTATTTCGCCATGTTCTGTGGTCCAACAATACTGTCACAGAGCCCGGCTCCCCTCCAGCGAGTTATCGAGCCGCCATCGATTTTACTCTATATCACAAAGCATTAGAAAACATAATATACAAATATGATTTGGCTTTCTGAAGATAGCTAGAGCATAATTTCTCGTAATGCAACGTCATGCCAGGTCACCGAATAGATGAATGTTTTGCTAGTAAACCCCAATTCATCTACAAAAGCCTACCAGGGCTTAGCGGACATATACGCCGCTATTGAGCCGCCAACTTGGGCGCTTTTGCTTGCAGAAAGCTGCCGATCCAAAGGTTTCGGCGTTGGTATATTAGACTGCGATGCCGAACGTTTGTCCCTCGAACAGGCGGTGGAGCGGATCGAAAATCACAGTCCCCGTCTTGTTTTGATGGTGGTTTATGGCCAGAATCCAAATTCTGGCACAACAAGCATGATAGGTGCGCTCGCGCTTGCAACATCAATCAAGGAAACGGGTCTTGCAACCAAGATCGCGTTTGTCGGCTCACATATCAGCGCCCTTCCTCTAGACGTTTTGACTTATCCATGCGTTGACATTGTCCTTCTCAACGAGGGCATCTATGCTTTACACGATCTCTTAAGGAGCAATTTGAACACCGATCTCGCAAGAATCAAGGGTATTGGCTATAAGGAATATTGCTCGGGCAGCGATCCCGTTCCGAAATTAAATCCGCCGGCTCCAATCGTTCCCCAGTCGAATATGGACGACGATATGCCTGGATATGCGTGGGATTTGTTGCCGTATCATACCAAGCCGCTCGACCTTTATCGATCGCACTTCTGGCACGCGGGGTTCGATCACGCAAAGCGATCACCTTTCGCTTCGATTTATACGTCGCTTGGCTGTAATTTCGGTTGCGATTTCTGTATGATTAATATCATCAACCGTATTGACAACCGGCATGAAATCAATGCGGCTCACTCCCGCGGCATGCGATACTGGAGCCCGAGGTGGGTGATGCGGGAAATGAAAAAACTTGCCGAACTTGGTGTAGAGACTCTTCGTATCTCAGACGAGATGTTCTTTCTCAACCGAAAGTACTATCAGCCGATCCTCGATATGGTTATAGAGCAAGAATTTGGATTTAATATGTGGACTTATTCCCGTGTTGATACTGTACGACCCGATGCCCTTGAGATTTTCAAGAAGGCAGGCGTCAATTGGTTAGCACTTGGTATAGAAGCGGGGAATCAAACAGTAAGGCAAGAGGCACACAAAGGGTCATTCAAAGAAATCAATATTCGTGATATCTGCTCCACAATAAGTGGTTTCGATATAAATATCATTGCAAACTACATATTTGGATTTCCTGATGATAATATGGGCACTATGCAACAAACCTTGGATCTTGCTATTGAACTTAACACCGAAATGGCCAACATGTATCCATGCCAGGCCCTGCCAGGGAGTCCAATGTATCACACGGCCAAGCAGCACGGGTGGCCCCTTCCTGACAGTTTTGAGGGTTACGCATTTTTATCGTACGAAAGTCAACCGCTGCCGACCAAGCACCTAACTTCCGCTCAGGTTCTGCGCTTTCGCGATGAGGCGTGGCGCACATATTTCACGAATCCCACATATCTCAATCTCGTTGAGAAACGGTTTGGCTCGGGCCAGCGGCGTAATATTGAGGATATGTCCAAAATTACGTTGAAACGGAAGATTCTCGGAGATTGAGGGCACAATGATTATCACTAGGACGCCATTCCGTATCTCGTTCTTTGGAGGAGGTACTGATTATCCGACTTGGTTTCGCAGGCATGGTGGTGAAGTGCTCGCAACGACGATCGACAAATACTGCTACATTTCATGCAGGCGGCTGCCGCCCTTTTTCGAGTACAAGCACCGGATCGTCTACTCACATATCGAAAACGTTATGTCGCCCGAGCAGATCCAGCATCCCGCAGTGCGCGCCGTGATGGCATGGCAGCATGTAACCGAGGGGGTAGAAATCCACCATGACGCAGATTTACCGGCCCGCAGTGGGTTAGGCTCAAGCTCATCATTCACAGTCGGGTTGATCAACGCGCTTGCTGCCCTCGATGGCCGTCAAATCAGCAAGGCAGGTCTTGCCCATGCAGCCATTCATGTCGAGCAGAACGTGATCGGCGAGAGTGTTGGATCGCAGGATCAGATTTCGGCTGCATATGGTGGCTTCAATTGGATCGAATTTCAACGAGATGGCGGCTTCTTGGTCGAGCCAGTCGTCCTGAACCAGGCTCGCAAGCAGGAACTGCATTCGCACCTGATGCTTTGTTTTACGGGCTTCTCGCGGATAGCGTCGGACGTCGCAAAATCGAAGATCGACAATATGCGCGAAAGGGTGACCGAGCTGAGCAAGATGCGCGCCATGGTCGCCGACGCCGTACAGATCCTGCGGGATGAAAACTGTCGCATCGAGGAATTTGGCAAACTGCTCGACGAAGGCTGGCTTTATAAAAGGTCATTGTCCGATCGGGTGTCGACCCCTGAGATTGATGTCATGTACGAAACAGCGATCAATGCCGGTGCTTTAGGGGGTAAGCTTCTCGGCGCCGGTGGGGGCGGGTTCCTACTCCTGTTTGTGCCACCGGCGCGACAGGACGCTGTGCGCGCGGCGCTCCCAAATGTCGTTCATGTTCCATTTCAGTTTGAAAGTTCAGGAAGCCGGGTCGTCCTTTATGAACCGAACGGTTTCTAGCCAAATGGATAGAGCATCTAGGATATACGTCGCCGGTCACCAGGGTCTCATCGGATCAGCGGTGCTCCGCCTACTCGCCACTCAGGGTCATGAGAATATCGTCACGGCGAAGCGCACCGACCTTGACCTGACTTATGCTGACAATGTCCATAAGTTTTTTCAAATAGTGAGACCAGACTATGTGATCCTCGCCGCTGGAAAGGTCGGCGGGATTATTGCAAACTCTCAATACCCCGCTGATTTCATCACGGCTAATCTCGCAATCCAATTAAACGTCCTTCAGGCTGCCTACAAGGTCGGTGTTGCAAAGCTGATTCTCTTCGGATCATCCTGTATGTATCCACGGCACTGTTCCCAGCCGATGGCTGAAACCGCCCTGCACACCGGCCTTCCTGAGACTACGAGCATGGCCTACGCCGTAGCCAACATGGCTGCGATCGAGATGTGCCTCGCGTACAATCGCCAATATGGCAATCAGACCTTCGTCCCCATAATCCCAAGCAACGTCTACGGCCCAAACGACAACTTCAATCTGGAGTCCGGCCACGTGGTCCCGGCGCTGCTTCGTCGATTACACGAAGCGCGCGTGAGCGGGGCTCCGCATATCACCCTTTGGGGTTCGGGACAGCCGAGGCGAGAATTCATCTATGCAGATGACGTCGCTGCGGCAGCGTACAACCTGCTTAACACGTCGTGCCATAGCTTGGAACTTCCGATCAACGTTGGCTATGGTCGCGATCTATCCATTAAAGATCTCGCAAACTTGGCAGCGGAAGTCACCGCTTATAAGGGCCAGATCCTATGGGACGAGTCGAAACCGGACGGTTCACCACGTAAGCTGCTCGACAGTCGCCGCCTCCTCGACCGCGGCTGGTCGCCTAAGGTTGAACTGGAAGACGGGTTGCAAAGGACTTACGCCTGGTATGTTCAACAACGTGAAACCGTAAGTTAAGATGTCAGGGCCAATTATGGATTTGACACAGCGGGCGAATTGGGTGTGGCAGCAGACCGTCGCTGTGCATCGGCGGACACCCGAGACGCGGCTAGCATCGTCACTGTCGTCAATCGAAATTTTCGTAGCTCTTTACTACGGTGGGATACTACGCCATGACCCTTTGCAACCTTTAGCCGAAGAACGTGATCGCTGTATTGTAAGTAAAGGGCATGGGTCGATCTGCCTCTATCCAATCCTCGCCGATCTCGGATTTTTTTCACGTAGTGAACTTGACCGTGTTGGTGTCCGGGGGGGAATCCTCGGCGGGATTCCAGATCCCGTAATCCCAGGCTACGAGACTGTAAACGGCTCGCTCGGGCACGGACTGGGCGTTGGCGCGGGTATCGCGTTTGGATTGAAGCGGAAGGCTTCAACGCGGGATGTCTTCGTGATTTGTGGCGACGGTGAGCTTCATGAAGGTGCAAATTGGGAGGCCATCATGTTTGCGAGCCACCACAGCCTCGACAACCTTCATCTCATCGTCGACAACAACTCAATCTCGATGCTCGGCTATACCGACGAAATTGTTAGTCATGTTGACTTGACGAGACGGCTGGAAGCATTCGGCTGGGACTGCGCGGAGGTCGATGGACACGACGTTTTCGCAGTGCGCGACGTGCTTGCATTGTTCAAGCAACGGCGCGCGGGTAAACCAAAGGCCCTCATCGCGCGGACGCTCAAGGGTCACGGTGTCCCGGGACTCGAAAATGAACCGCTGTGCCACATCCTGAACCCGAAACCCGAACATCTCGATCGGTTGCTGAAGGAGCGCACGTGAAGATCAAACCAGTCGCGATGCGCGATGCCCTGCTTGAACGCGTATGGCGTGAAATGCGCCGAGACAGCTCGATCTTCGTTACATGCGCCGATTTTGGCTCACCGATTCTTGACAACATAAGGGGCGAGTTCCCGGACCGCTTTGTAAACGTAGGTATTGCGGAACAAAACCTGATCAATATCTCAGCCGGACTCGCTCTGGAAGGATACAAGGTCTTCGCGTACGCGATCGCACCTTTCATCACGATGCGCTGCTATGAACAGACGCGCGTTAACCTTGCACTCCTGTCGACTGTTAGGCCCATGAATGTGACGCTGCTCGGCGTCGGGGCAGGATATAGTTATGTCGTGTCCGGCCCAACGCACCAGTGCTACGAGGATATCACCCTGATGCGGGCGATGCCGAACATGCGGGTACTGTCGCCGTCCGATCATGTTGTTGCGGCGGCACTGTTCGATGTTTGTCACGCCGCGCCCGGACTGAAATATGTTCGGCTTGATGCGCAGATTCTGCAGGTCGTCTATTCGACGAAAGGGCCGGATATCCCGCGCGGATTTCACATCCATCGTACAGGAGGCGAGACATGCTTTGTCGCTACGGGCTATATGCTCCACACGGCGCTGGCAGTTGCCGAGGCTCTCGGAGTAGAGGGCATTCCAGTTGGGGTCATTGATCTCTTCGACCTCTCCGTTTTTGCTCAGGATGATCTGCAGCAGACCCTGATGCCTTACCGTCGCGTGATTTCGATGGAAGAGGGCTTCAAAGGCTGCGGTGGCATGGATGCGTTGCTTGCCCAATTCCTGCGGGAGAGGGACCTTAATCTTAGCTACATGAATATCGGCGTCGAGGGTGGATACCAATTCGAGCTTGGATCTCGAGTTGAGCTGCACGAGCAGGTCGGGATCGGACGGACTGCCATCATGGCAAAATGCAAGGAATTCATAGGTGAATAATGCATATTTCATTAAAACTAAATCGGTAATACGATGAAATTTCCATTGATGCGCAATAATATTCTTCGTGAAGACCTGGATGCCGTAATTGAGCATCTTAAGGCAGACGACCCTATCCTTACGCACGGCCCGAATGTGCGGGCGTTCGAGGCCGAGTGGTCGGAATGGCTTGGCGTCAAATACAGTGTCTTCGTCAATTCAGGTGCCTCGGCTAATCTCCTGACCATGGCACTCCTCAAGATACGCCATCCAAAAGGGGGTGAAGTCATCGTCCCGCCGCTCACCTGGAGTTCCGACATTGCGTCAGTCCTACACAACGGGTTCACGCCGGTGTTTGTCGATATCGATCCGAGATCGCTGGCGATTGATCCGGCAAAAGTAATCGAGAAGCTCGGCACCGATACCCGAGCGGTATTTCTGACCCATGCCCAGGGCTTCGACGGCCTAACCGATGAGTTGATCTCTGTCCTGGCATCCCGCGGCATCCCTCTGATAGAGGATGTATGTGAGTCGCACGGTGCGACTCATAACGGCCGCAAGCTAGGCACATTCGGTTGGGTCTCTAACTTCTCTTTCTATTATGCTCATCATATGAGCACCATCGAAGGTGGTATGGTTTGTACCGATGATCCCGAAGTTTATCAGCAAGTCCGTATGTTGCGTTCCCACGGCATGGTGCGCGAAGCTAGCGACCTAGCACTCCGGGAACGTTACGTTAGCGAGTTCCCGACGCTAAACCCGGACTTCATCTTTGCTTATCCCGCCTACAACATGCGAAACACCGAGATCGGCGGAATCTTGGGGCGTCGTCAGTTGAAGCGCCTCGACTGCAACGTGCAGCTGAGGACGCGAAATCTTCTTCGCTTTTTGGCGCGTATTGACTCCGACATATATCGAACCGATTTCAAGATAAGCGGTTCAAGTAACTACGCTTTCAACTTGATCCTTCGCCGCGGCGATGATGAGTTGGTCTCTCGGCTGATGGAGCGAATGCGAAATCACGGAATCGAATTCCGACGTGGTAGTGCCGGGGGAGGCAATCAGCTGCGCCAACCCTATCTACGCGGCATCGTCAACGATGATCATTACATGGATTTCCCCGAAGTCGATCACATCCATTTCTACGGGTTCTACATTGGGAACTTCCCGGACTTGCAGAACGAAGAGATCGATGAGATCTGCGATGTTCTTAATACAGTGGGATAGACAGAGCCGATGGCAACTGCGATCATTCTGGCTGGCGGACTTGGCACACGGCTTCGTGAGGTTGTTCCGGAGCTTCCTAAACCGATGGCACCGATCAACGGCCGACCATTCCTTGCGCTCCAAATTGACTATTGGATTGGTCAGGGCATCGACCGGTTCGTTCTCTCGGTCGGATATTGTGCGGATACGATTCGCTCGTACTTCGGAGCAGCGTATCGCGGACGACGCTTAGATTATGCCGAAGAGCGATCTCCACTCGGAACTGGAGGCGGATTACTAACGGCGCTGAAAGGCATCGACGAGAGGGTTGTTGTGCTAAATGGAGATACATTCTTTGCGCTTAGTTATCCGAAGCTTCTAGATTTTCACGTCGCGCACAATGCGCGGCTGACCATGGCGTTACATCGCCGGATTGATGTTGATCGTTACTTGGGGGTCGAGCTTGATTCTTCTGACCGGATTTCGGCGTTGACCTCAAGTTCCATGAGTGGTGGGGGACTCGTGAACGGTGGCGTCTACCTGATCGAGCCATCGTCGTTGCGGGAGTTCGGCCTCCAATCCGGTGAACGCTATTCACTCGAGAGTGAGATCTTGCCGCGGTATATCGGAATGGCAAGCCAGATTTATGGCATGGAGTGTCCCGGCACATTTATCGATATCGGAACACCAACCGATTATCACCGAGCCCACGATCTCCTCGCGGGTCGAAGCGGCACGAAATCAACCTTATCGGGGAGATAGCTAGATGAGTGGACATGTGGACGTTCTGAGGCGCAACTTACAAGCTTCAGTCGATGCAAAACTGCAGTTTCTCGAGATGACAGCCCAACATGCAGCTTTTGACGCCGCGATGCGCGTCGTCATCGAAAGCTATCGCCGTGGTGGGCGTCTCTATGTTGCAGGCAATGGTGGTTCTGCGGCCGACGCGCAACACCTGGCTGCCGAATTTGTTAGTAAGTTGTGGCGCGACCGCCGTCCTTTACCGGCGGAGGCGCTCACAGTGGACTCCAGTGTCTTGACCGCAATCGGAAACGACTATGGGTTCGATGAGTTGTTTGCACGGCAAATCCGGGGAAAAATGACAAGCATAGACGTTTTTCTTGCAATCTCGACGTCTGGACGCTCGCGCAATTTGTTGCGTGGACTCGACACCTGCCGCGAACTTGGCATCGCGAGCATCGCCTTTCTCGGGCGAGATGGCGGTGAAATGCGTGAGCGCGCGGACCATTGTATTATCGTTCCGGGCGACCTCAGTAGCGTAATTCAGGAAGTCCATCTCGTCATGGCTCACTCGCTTTGTGAGTGTGTAGAAAATTCATTGTTTCCAGAGTTTTTTTAGAGTAGGAGTGTTATTGATGGCGTACCGTATTCTGGTCACTGGAGGTGCTGGCTATCTGGGCTCCACGATGGTCCCGGATTTGCTTGCAGATGGCCATAAAGTTGTTGTTCTTGACAATTTCATGTTTAAGCAGACGAGCCTTAATAACTGTTGCCATTACCAAAACTTTTCCGTTGTTAAGGGCGATATTCGAGTGGAGGCGACCGTTGCGCCGCTGCTCAAGGAGGCCGACATTGTTATCCCCCTGGCGGCCCTAGTAGGCGCCCCATTGTGCAATCTTGATCCGATTGGCGCAACGAGCACAAACCATGATGCCATCGTGCTAATGCTTCGATTGTTGTCAAGGGATCAGATGATCCTTATGCCCACGACTAACAGCGCTTATGGCACAGGCGACGAGAACAATTTGTGTACCGAAGAATCGCCGCTCAGGCCCATTTCAAGGTATGCAGTAGAGAAAGTAGCGATTGAACGCGAACTGATGCAGCATGCGAATGCGATCAGCTTCCGGCTTGCGACTGTGTTCGGGATGTCGCCGCGTATGCGTGTCGACCTGCTGGTCAACGATTTTACATACCGGGCCGTGCACGACCGCTTTATCGTGCTGTTCGAGGGACATTTTAAGCGCAACTACATCCATGTGCGCGACGTATCTCGCGCGTTTCGGCACGCGTTGAGCCAGTTTGATTCGATGAAGGGGGAGATCTACAACGTTGGCCTGTCCGATGCGAACGTGTCGAAGGCGCAATTATGTGAGCATATTCAGCGCCAATGCCCTGATTTCGTGTTCGTCGACGCTCCTGTTGGCAAGGATCCGGACCAACGCAATTACGTTGTTTCGAATGCCAAGATCGAAGCAACGGGTTTCACGTCGAAGTTTTCTCTCGATTGGGGAATTGGGGAACTTATAAAAGGGTACACTATGATAAAGAACTCTGTCTACAGTAATGTCTGATCAGCGGCAGCATGCAGTTGCGCCGCTGCGCCATCACGGTAGCGCCACGAGCTCAGCCACGGAGATTGAACAAAACTTCCGTAATGTAAAATCGATATTAACACGATTTGGAATCGTTGATCTGTAATGGAAAAATTCAGACTTTACGTTACGACGAAAATTTCCATTCGATTCGACCAGTTCTTGGGTGGCGCGCACGGGATTCGAGCGTAACCTCGATCTAGATGGAGGGTACATTTGTACGGGTGCAACAACACCAAATATAGCCGAGTTGCTTCCGCCGATTGAGCGCGGCGATGAGTGTCGCGTTGGGTACCTTGCACAGACTATCGCGACCGAATATTGGGTCCTTCACCACGTTCATGATGTTGATTATGTCGGTGTCACGGGTTATCGGCGCTATCCGTTATTTTTGCACGACCGCGGCGACCAGAATGCCCTAATACACACTCAGGCAACTCCCGAAACCATGCAGGCGATCTGCGGGGCCCATCACTTGGTAACCGTTCACACCCCCGGGTCAGATCGCTAGCTGGGCAGGGATGGTGGGCAGCAGATTGTTAGAGCGAGCGGCGGTGATGAGGGCGTAGGCATAGG
>NZ_NCJX01000015.1:0-67677 GCF_002282635.1 Acidiphilium sp. 34-64-41
CCTGCCGCGCCGGGAATCCTGGCTCTACCGTCTGCTCCCCGAAACCGGCTTCGCCCGCTTCAGCCTGCAACACCTCCTCGGCGACCCCGAATTCGCAGGCCTCCTGCAGGCCAACCCAAAACTCATCCGCATCCTCGCCCCGCTCTACAACGCCATGGGCATCGACCTGCCGTCCGAGCCCCCCTTCGGCCCCGACCCACCGCCAGACTCCCGGCGCCACATCCTCTTCGGCGCGCCGGAACCCAGCCACGACGACGCCCCAAACCCACCCCCCGATTTCAAAATGCGACCCGCCTGAACCCCCAATCGTCGCACGTCCATAACGTTACGATATAGCAACGAAAAGAATGAATTCCCGTCGGAGCCCCCGTCCTCGTGCAAGCAATCTAACGCTGACTGTTATGTCCAATACCTCCGGCCGCTGAACAAGGATCGATTGCAGGCCCTCATCCCCCGACCAGCAACAGCGGCGTCGATACCATTTTCTAACCGGATCACCGCGCCGATCCCGCCATCCAAAACCACAACGAAATATAGGGTATCGATAAACGCTTGATATAACGTATTTATATGGCCACTAATTAGCGGGCTGATCTCGAATGCAATAACAAGCCAATTATTTTATAGATATCTCTATAAATAAATTACTTGCTAAAAGTTAGCATTAACAAAAATTAAAAAGATTGAAACCGATTCGTGTTACTGGTACGTATTCCTGATACTCGTTAACACATTCCAGGAGCGCGCCATGAGCGGGACCACGTTAACAACGGTAGCGGCACCCGGAACCGGTACGGTCGACACCTCGGGTAGCTATAATGTCGATACCGGGCTTGCCTCCACCGCAGATATTCAGGATTCATCGACTACACCAATCACGGTATCAGTCAACGAGGCTGTCGGTGTCGATCTTACCGTCTGCTTCCTCGAAGGGACCCGCCTGCTTGGCCTGTACGGCGATATCGCGGTCGAGGACATGGAACCCGGCGACCGCCTGATCACCGACAGCGGCGCCATGCGCCCGGTCAAATGGGTCGGCCGCCGCACCATCGATGCCACCCGCCACCCCCGCCCGGAAACCGTCTGGCCCATCCGCATCGAAGCCGGTGCCATTGATCACGGCCTGCCGGACCGTACCCTCTACCTGTCACCCGACCACGCCTTGTTCATCGACGGCTGCCTGATCCCCGCCAAAATCCTGATCAACGGGCGCTCGATCGTTCAGGAACCGCGTGACCGGATCAGCTATTTCCACGTCGAACTCGAAACTCACGATATCCTGCTCGCCGAATCCCTCCCCGTGGAATCCTACCTCGAAACCGGCAACCGCAACTTCTTCGAAAACAGCGGCGCCGCCATGGTCCTGCACCCCCACATGGCGCAGGCCCAACGCCGGGCCGAAGGCTGTGCGCCCTTCCTCGAATCGGGCGATGTCGTCACCCGAATCCGCGACCGCCTGCTCGATCGCCTGTCCAAACTGCGCCAGACCCAGGATTACCGCCTCGGTGCCGTGACCGACCAGGGCGCCCTGCCGGTCACAATGGTCGACAGCCGGACCTACCGGATCGATCTGATCCAGCCGGGCGCCAATGTCGTGCTGATCTCCAGCGCCATGGTCCCCGCCGAGCACGATGCCGCCTCGCGTGACCGCCGCCGCCTCGGCCTCGACATCGCGTCCCTCGAAGTCGAAACCGCCGGCGGCAGCCGGACCATCAAGCTCGACGAACCGAATTTGCGCTCCGGCTGGCACAACGACGAGGATACCCACCGCTGGACCAACGGCGAGGCCCTGATCCCATCCAGCCTGCTGGAAGGCGGCCAAGCCCTCGTCATCCGCCTGAACGCCGTCGTCCCCTACGCCGCAGACCCAGCCGCCGAGCGCGATGCCGCGCGCGTAGCCGACCTCGTCATGGTCCGCCAGATGTCCGCGCTGCGCCGCCTCGGCCTGCTGGAATGACCAACATCCGGCGCGATCAGGTCACCAGCGTGGTAAACCCGTTGGTGATCGGATAGCGCCGGTCGCGGCCGAACGCCCTGGGGGTGATCTTCACCCCCGGCGGCGCTTGGCGCCGCTTGTATTCAGCCCGGTCGAGCAGCCGCCACACCCGCGCAACCGTCGCCCGGTCGTACCCCGAAGCCACCACATCCTCGATTGCAGCCTCGCCCTCGATCAGCGCCGCCAGAATCGCATCGAGCACCTCATAGGGCGGCAGGCTGTCCTGGTCGGTCTGATTGTCGCGCAACTCCGCACTCGGCGGCTTGCTGATCACCCGCTCCGGCATCACCATCCCCGCCGGCCCCAGCGCATTGTCCGGCCGATGCGCATTCCGCCAGCGGCACAAATCAAACACGGTGGTCTTGTAGACATCCTTGAGCACCGAATACCCGCCGCACATGTCACCATACAGCGTGGCGTAGCCGACCGACATTTCCGATTTATTCCCCGTCGTCAGCACCATAGCACCCAGTTTGTTCGACAGCGCCATCAAAATCAGTCCTCGCGCGCGTGACTGGATGTTCTCCTCGGTAATATCCGGCGCAAGCCCCTCGAACAGCGGCGTCAGCACCGCCTCGAACGCGCCGGTCGCCGCGCCGATCGGCACGGTATCGCAGCGTATCCCCAGCAGCGCCGCGCAGGCCGCGGCATCCTCCAGACTATGCGCGCTGGTGTACCGGCTCGGCATCATTACCGCCCGCACCCGGTCGGCCCCCAGCGCATCGACCGCGACGGTCGCGGAAATCGCACTGTCGATCCCGCCCGAGAGCCCCAGAATCACCCCCGGAAAGCCGTTCTTGTTCACATAATCCGCAAGCCCCATCACCATCGCCCGGTATACCAGGTCGAGCCGCTCGGGATCGGGCGGGATCGCATGCGGCGCACACACCAGCCCGGCATTGCCGCGCCGCCACTGCGTCACCGCCAGCCCGGCCTCGAAATGCGCCATCCGCAGCGCGATCGAACGATCCGCATTGAGCGCGAACGAAGCGCCATCGAACACGATCTCGTCCTGCCCGCCGGTCAGCGCCGCAAAAATGAACGGCAACCCGGTTTCGACCACCCGGTTGAGCGCCAGCTGAATCCGCCGCCCCTGCTTGCCGTCCTCGAACGGCGAGGCATTGGTCGAAATCAGAATCTCCGCCCCGGATTCCGCCAAGGTCTCCGGCACCGCCGGAAACCACCAATCCTCGCAGATCAGCACGCCGAGCCGAAACCCGCGAAACGGCACCGGCCCCGGCGCCGGCCCGGCCACGAACACCCGCTTTTCGTCGAACACGCCGTAATTCGGCAGTTCATGCTTGGCCCGCCGCGCAATGATCGCGCCGCCATCCATCACGAATGCCGCATTATGCAGCGCCCCGTCGGCCAGCCAGGGCAGGCCGGCCACAATGCCCGGCCCGCCATCGGCGGTATCGGCCGCCAGCGCCTCGGCCGCCGCATGACAGGCGGCGATGAACGCCGGTTTCAGCACCAGGTCCTCGGGCGGATACCCGGCGATGCTGAGCTCCGGCGTTACCAGCAGATCGGCCCCGGCCAGTGCGGCTTGCGCGCGGGCCGCCCTGATCGCGGCCAGATTTTTGTCGATCGCGCCGACGTGCAGGTCGAGCTGGGCAATCGCGATGGTGAGCGTTTCGGTCATGCGACAATGATAGGCGGAAATCGTGGCTTCGTCATGATCGTCGGCGGAGAGCCGCCTTGTTTTAGCCGCAACGCGGCGGTAATGCGGCTCACGCGCTCGTGAGGTCCCAACGATCCGGGCGCGCGGCGTCCAATCCTGCTCGGCTTCACGCAACTCACGGAGATTATCCCTATGACGATCACCAAAATCCTACGGGCAACGGTGCCTGCCCTGGCACTCGCCTTCACCATGGGTGCCATCGGCACCGCCCATGCCAGCACCAAAAAGAAGACCACCGAGAGCCACATGAGCCACATGAGCCACACCAAGCTGCCCGGTTACAAAACCGAAGCCGAGGCCAAGGCCGCTTGCGGCATGGGCGGCGTCGTGTGGCACGCCACCGGCAGCAAGGCCTACCACACCGCGAAATCGAAATATTTCGGCAAGACCAAGCACGGCGCCTACGTGTGCGAAAAAGCGGCGATGGAAGACCATCTGCACGCCGCCAAAAATTAATTACGACATCCGTCGCGTTTGTTGACTCGCGACCGGATTTGCCTGTCTGATCCGGTCGCGATTTCATTCAAGGGGGGGTATCATGGGCTTGTTCGATCAGATTTCCGGCATGGTCAGTTCCGCACTCGGCGGCGGCGATGCCCCAGCCGGCGATGCCCCGGGCGGCGACGTCCAGGCCCAGGTGATGAGTGTGCTGCAACAGCACGGCATCGATGGCATGTCCGGCGTGATGCAGCAGTTCGAGCAATCGGGCATGGGTGCCCACGTCGCCTCATGGATCGGCAACGGCCAGAACCTGCCCATCTCGGCGGATCAGGTGCAGCAAGCACTCGGCAGCCCGGTCATCGCCTCGATCGCCGAGCGATTCGGCATCGATCCCAGCACGGCCGCCAACCTGCTCGCCCAACACCTGCCAGCCGCGGTCGATCAGGCCACGCCGGACGCATCGTAATACCCATGGCCGTGTTCAATATCCTGGGTCTGTGCGGCAGTCTGCGGCAGGGATCGCTCAACATGGCCGCCCTTCGCGCGGCAGCCGACCTAGTGCCCGAAGGTGTCGCGATCGAGATTGCCACCATCGCCGACATCCCCCTCTATAACGATGACATCCGCGCCATCGGCATGCCCGCGCCGGTCCTCGCCCTCGCCAGCCAAATCGCCGCGGCGGATGCGGTGCTGATCGCAACCCCGGAATATAATTATTCGATTCCCGGCGTACTTAAAAACTCCATCGACTGGCTGTCCCGCTGCGACCCCCAGCCGTTTCGCGGCAAGCCAGTCGCGATCATGGGGGCCAGCCCCGGCATGATCGGCACCGCTCGCGCTCAGTACGATCTGCGCAAAGTGTTCGTCTTTCTTGATGCGCATGTGCTGAACAAGCCGGAAATCATGGTCGGCGGCGCCGGTCAGAAATTCGACGGCGCCGGCATGCTGACCGATGCGACGACGCGCCAGTTCATCGCCCAGCAGATATCGGCATTGCGCGACTGGTCGCTGCGTCTGCGCGACTGAAACGGCAATCGCCCGAACCGCGGGGCGGCTCGGGCGATCGGGTCGAGACTTTATGCTTGGCGCGGCGATCCCACCGATCCGCCTTTACCGCCCGCTCGACGCGGGTTTTCGCGACTTTCGGGCGATAGAGCGGATTGGTCAGCAAATCCCGCGCCATGGGGTTGCGTTTGCGTGCCATGACGAAGCTCCTGCGTGGTCGGTGCCGATAGGGCCGATGTCACCTGATGGTCAAGATGGTCTGGCGAGCCGCGCGGCGCCGGCGCCACCAAGTACCGAGCAGCACGAACGTGATCGTGCCGCCAAGCAGTATGACGCTCGCCGATGACACGTTCGGCAGCCTGAGCGAAACCGGCATCGTTGCGGCCGCATCATTTTGTGCGGGACTGCTGAGTGTGGCGGTGAGCAGGAAATTGGTCTGTACTGGCATCACGCCTGGCTCCGGTTCATTGAATGTCTGCGGCACGGCGCGCGCCTACGTTGTGCCCGGCTGCAGAGAAGCAAATTCCGTGCCGCTGTTTGAATTCAATATGTTAGCCGGCCATCCGGCGACAAATGTAAAATTTTCTGACACCATCGTAACGTCGGGCACATCATTGCGCCGGTGTTGGCATCGCTAGGCGGTACCGCCAGCTTTCACCACCGCCGAACGCCGCCGGCTAGACGACGCTCTCGATCAGCCTGCCGCCGTTGCGCAGAATCACCTGTTGCGAGGCGCTGTTGGCAGGATCGGTCGTGATATCGACATGGCGCAATCCGACCAGCGCCGCCTCATGCACAGTGCTGCGGTCGCAATCCCAAGGCCACGTTGCGTGGCGACAATATTGTAGCCGATATGGCCAAGCACATGCGGCGGCAGGGCTTCGGTGCCGGGCTGCCAGCGCAGGCTGATGCTGCCGCGAAATCCGGTCCGAAAATCCAGCGCCAGAAACCGGGCAGGCGAGGGGCAAGCGTGCCGCGGGGCAGGCGGATCGGTGGTCTTTTGGCTGCGGGATCATCCAGGCTCGCGACGAACCCGGCCGCATCGGCCTCGATCTGCGCGATTTCGTGGCGGAAATGCTCCGGGTCCAGATTATTCGGTGAATATCCGGCCTCAAGCGCGCGGCGATCCTGCGGCAAATCGGCCAGAGTCGGTTTGCGCAGCGTGATCATGCCCGATCGCGCAGCAGGAACTCCCGGCCGATCTTCACCCGCGGTTCACCGTCATACGCAACGATATCGGCGGTCGCGTAGGTCTCGCCCCAGGTCTCGGGGATGAAACTGCCGGTGCCGACCACGTCGATCGGCGTATGGGCATCCGCCAGCACGCTGCATTTCTCGACGCCGAACCCCGATGACGCGACGATTTTCACCCGGATGAACCCGGCGTCGTCGAGCGTCTCGCGCATCCGCCAGATCGCGGCGGCCGATACGCCGGTGCCGATCAGATAGCGTAGCTCATTATGGCTGCGATAGCGGCGGATCGCCCCCGGCGCATGGCGTTCCATCACGGCGTAGCTGGCTTGCGGATCGAGCCCTTCGAGAAACCGCCCGCCATGGGTATCGAGCCGCACCGACAGCCGGCCCGCCGCCGCCAGATCGGGAAAGCGCTGGCAGACCGCCAGCGCATCGGTGATTTCCATGCCAAAATAATCAGTCAGCACCGTCAGATCGGTGTCGGGGAAGGTTTCGCGGAACATTTCAGCGGCGCGCAGCGTCGAGCCGGCATAGCCGATCAAGGCGTGCGGCATGGTGCCATACCCGTGCGGCGCGCCGAAATAATGCGCGGTCGCATCATTGGCATTCCCAATAAAGCCGCGCGCGCCCTCGGCCTGCGCGGCACGCGAGCCGACCGAGGCGGCATAGGCCATCATCTCCTGCATCTCCGCCCCGGCGCAATGGCGCGCCTCCATCGCGAGAAAGGCGGATTTCGGCAGCGCCGCACACATTTGATAGGCGTTATGCGCGGCGACACAGGCGGGGCCGAGTTTCTGCAGCAAAATAGTCTCGAGATCGACCAGCGTGATGAGACTGCCCGTGATATAAGCGATCGGCTCGCCCGCGCCGACCCAGGCGCCTTCGGGGTGCGGTAGTTCGATATCGACGGTCTCGCCCCGCGCCGCCACGACCTCGTTCAACCAGCGCAGCATCAAGGCCGGGGCGGACACCACCGGGCGGCGCAGAAAATACGCGTAGGTCACCCGGCTATCGCCGAATTTCTCGACGATCGCTTTGGTGCGGTTGAAATATGCATCGGTCCGCGCCACGATCGCAGCATCGAGATCGGCCCGTGTGCCTGTGGTCGCAGCGCTCCGGCGGGTGACCCGGCTCAGCTCCGCCGCGATCAGGAAGGCGAGTTCGAGCGATTGCTCGGCGTTCAACCGCGGGTCGCAGAAGGTTTCGTAGCGCGCAGACAAATCCGCCTCCGACAGCTGGCGCGCACCGCCGACGCATTCCGTGACGTCCTGGCCGGTCATCTCGACATGCACGCCGCCGGGGATCGTGCCTTCGGCCTCGTGAATATCGAAAAACCCGCGCACTTCCGACAGGATCGCATCGAACCGCCTGGTCTTGATCCGCCCGGCGGTGGTGATCGTGTTGCCGTGCATCGGGTCGCACAGCCAGGCGTTGCGGCGCCCCTCACGCTTGGCAGCGCGCAGCAGTTTCGGCAGTTTCGCCGCGACGTGATCGGCCCCCATGCGGGCGATCAGGGTCAGCCGGCCCGGTTCATTGTCAGGGTCGAGCCGGTCGATCAGGCGGAGCATGTCGTCTTCCTCCATGCTCGGCCCGACCTTCATGCCGATCGGGTTCTTCACACCGCGCATGAATTCGACATGCGCGCCATCGAGCTGGCGGGTGCGATCGCCGATCCACAGGAAATGCGCCGAACAGGCATAATGCTCGCCGGTGGTGGAATCGATGCGGGTCAGCGCCTGCTCATAGGGCAGCAGCAGGGATTCGTGGCTGGTGTAGAATTCGGTCTCGTGGATCTGCGGCGTCGACTGGCTGGTCATGCCGCAGGCGGCCATGAACTGCAGGGTTTCGTCGATCCGCGAGGACAGATCGCGGTAACGTTCCGCGAGCGGCGAGCGGCGCACGAAATCGAGGTTCCAGCGATGCACCTGATGCAGATCGGCATAGCCGCCGGAGGCGAAGGCGCGCAGCAGGTTGAGCGTGCCGGCGGATTGGAAATAGCCGAACTCCATCCGCGCCGGGTCGGGAATGCGCGCTTCGGGGCTGAAATCCGGGCCGTTGACAATATCGCCGCGGTAGGAGGGCAGGGTGACCCCGCCGATCGTCTCGGTGTCGGAACTGCGCGGCTTGGCGAACTGCCCGGCCATCCGGCCGAGTTTCACCACCGGCACCGAACCGCCATAGGTCAGTACCACGGCCATCTGCAGCAGGACGCGAAACGTGTCGCGGATGATATTGGCCGTGAAATCGCCGAAGCTTTCCGCGCAATCGCCGCCGTGCAGCACGAAGGCGCGCCCTTCGGCGGCGAGGCCGAGGGCGGTTTTCAGCCGGCGCGCTTCCCCCGCGAACACCAGCGGCGGAAACCGGTGCAGCCGTGCTTCCATCGCGGCGAGCTTGTCCGGGTCCGGATAGCTCGGAACCTGCAAAATCGGCTTCGCGCGCCACGAATCGGGCGTCCAGGGTCCAAGAGCGGCGGTATTCACGGTCGTTGCTGTCATGGCGATCTCCTCGAAGGCATCGCTATAATCCGGAAACGCCGCAACATGCTACTCCGCTGCTTTCGCATCGGCCGTGCCGACCAGGCGGGTCTCGGTCCGCAGGGTGACGAATTCCTCAGCGGCGGTCGGGTGGATGCCGATGGTCCGGTCGAAATCGGCCTTGGTCGCCCCGGCGGTGATGGCGATCGCGATGCCCTGCATGATCTCGGCGGCATCTTCGCCCAGCATATGCGCGCCGATCACCCGGTCGGTCTTGCCATCGACGATCAGTTTCATCAGCGTCTTGCGCGACCGGCCGCTGAGCGCGTGGCGCATGGCGGTGAACCTCGTCAGGAAAATACGCGACCCCGGCGGGGCTTCGTCCTCGGTGACCCCGATGGTCGCGAGCGGCGGGATGGAAAACACAGCGCTCGCGACGTTTTTCAGCGAGACCCCCCGTGGGCTGTTGCCGAACAACGTGTCGGCCAGCGCATGGCCTTCGGCGGTAGCAACGGGGGTAAGGTTGAGCCGGTCGGTGACGTCGCCGAGGGCGAAAATATGCGGGATATTGGTGTGAAACCCGTCATCGATCGGGATGGCACCGCTCGGCGCGAGCGTGACGCCGGCCCGTTCGAGGCCGAGGCCCGCGGTGTTTGGCGTGCGGCCGGTCGCGAAAAAGATACAATCCGCATCGATATGCTGCCCGTTCGACAGATGCAGCCGCCTGGCCTCGCCTCGATCCTCGATCCGCAGAGGGAACTGACCCGGATGGAGGGTGATGCCGTTGGTATCGAGCGCTTCGGCCAGGCTGTAGCGCAGGTCGGGATCGAAGCCGCGTAGCGGCAGCGGCTGGCGGTAGACCAGATCGACCTTCGAGCCGAGTCCATTGAAAATACCCGCGAATTCGACGCCGATATAGCCGCCGCCGATCATGACGACCCGGTTGGGGCGTTCGGGCAGATAGAACGCATCGTCGGAAATGATGCCGAGTTCGCCACCGGGAATATCCGGGCGGATCGGATGGCCGCCGGTGGCGATGGCGATGCGCGCGGCGGTTTGCGGCGTGCCGCCGACATCGATCGTATGGGCGTCCAGCATGGTGGCGCGGGCGTTGAAAATCGTGGCGCCGGCGCGTTCGAGCAGCCCGGTATAGGCCCCGTTGAGTCGGGCGATCTCGCTATTTTTGGCGCTGAGAAACCGGGGCCAGTCGTGATCGCCCTTGGTCATGCGCCAGCCGAAACCGGCCGCATCATCCGCGGCATGGCCATATTCCGAGGCCATCACCATCAGTTTTTTCGGCACGCAGCCGATGTTGACGCAGGTACCGCCCCAGAACCGATCCTCGGCAATGGCAACTTTGGCACCATGCCCGGCGGCGATCCGTGCCAAGCGGACACCGGCCGAGCCCCCGCCGATCACGAACAGGTCGAAATCATAGGTCATGCGATCACAATGCTCCTGAAAACTTAATATTGTGTTTCGCATGGGAGCGGCGGGAAAGAAATAAACGATGATGCACAACGGCCGATATCTGTGCGGGTGCGCCCGGACCGGCGCCCTAAACGACCAACGGTTTTTTGCTGCTTTTTTGCAAAAAAGAAGGCCTTCCTTAACCTTTATCGCCTAGAAATCATACTTCTTGGCAAGCTGATGCAACCCGGTGATCGCTGCGGCGCCGGCAACCGCAAGGAGGGTAAGGGCAGCGGCTTTATGACGGTCGGTGAACATTTCCAGGCTGCCGCGGCGCGAGCGGTCGGTGAAGCGACCGCGGGCACCGCGCCGGCCGGGCACCGGTTCGAACAAATTGGCGGGCGCATCCGCCGGCAGCGGTTGGTTCGACATCTGGGTCGAATAGCCATGGGTGGCGAGGTATCGGTCTGCAAACCCGGGCGCGATGCGGTTGGCCATGATGGCGACCACGGTCGGCATGCCGACCCAGATTTCGCGGCGATGATTGAACGCCGCGAACACGATCGCCTTGGCCGGCACCTCGGGGTCGTAGATCGGCGGCACCGGCTGGGCGCGGCGGCCCATTTTGTTGAGCGCCCAGTCGAATTGCGGCGTGTTCACCGCCGGCAGGTGGACCATGCTCAGTTTGATCGCGCTACGGTCATGGATGAGTTCGCTGCGGAGACTGTCGGTAAACCCCTTGATCGCGGCTTTCGCGCCGCAATAGGGCGATTGCAGCGGCACCGAGCGGTAGGCGAGGGCGGAGCCGACATTGATGATGGTGCCCTGATCGCGCCGTTTCATGGCGCGCAGGGCGGTCATGACACCGTGCACGGTGCCCAGGTAAGTCGCCTCGGTCGCGCGCTTGAATTCGGCAGGCGTGATATCCGAAACCGGTGCGAAAATCGTCGCCATCGCGTTGTTCACCCAGATATCGATCGGGCCCAGCGCGGCCTCGATGGTATCGGCGGCGTGGTCGACGGCTTCGGCATCCGCCATGTCGGCCGGGGCGACGCAGGCGCGTACGCCGAGTGTGCGCAATTCGGCGGCGGCGGTTTCCAGCCGGTCGCGATCGCGCCCGATCAGACCGATGTCGCAGCCGGCGTGGGCGAATTGCTGCGCGGTAGCGCGGCCGACGCCGGCGCCGGCGCCGGTGATGACGACAACTTTGCTCATGATGATTCTCCCTGATGATCTGAGCGGATGTTGGAACGCCGGCGGCCCGATAGCAGGGTGGTGCAGATGACGATGTGTCCATCCGGCGCAATCCGCTTGACAGGCGCAGGCTCGCGCTGGTCGTGTGCCCGTTCACAAACAGGACAGTGACCGATGATCGAGACGCTGGTGGCCTTGCTGGCCGCGACGGTGATTATGGTGCCGATTGCCCGGCGCCTCGGCGTCGGCAGTATCGTGGGCTATCTGGTCGCCGGCCTCGCGATCGGGCCGGACGGGTTGCGGCTGGTCACCGGGGTATCGCAGATCCAGAACATCTCGGAACTCGGTGTGATCATGCTGCTGTTCCTGATCGGGCTGGAAATCAGGCCGCACCGGCTGTGGATTCTGCGCAAGACCATCCTGGGGCTGGGCTTCGGCCAGATGGTGCCGAGTGCGGCATTGCTGGCGGTGCTGGCGCATTGGGTCGGGTTGAGCTGGACGGCCGCGGCACTCGTCGGGCTGGGTCTCGCGCTGTCGTCTACCGCGATCGTGCTGCCGATGCTCGGTGAGCGGAGTTTGCTGAGTGCAGCGTCCGGGCGGGATGCGTTCGCGGTGCTGCTGTTTCAGGACATGGCGTTCATTCCTTTAGTCGCGCTGGTGCCGCTGTTCGCGAGCGGGCATCTGCCGAACCATCTGCCCACCCATGTGCCTTGGTTTGCGGTCGGCCGGGCACTGGTCGCGGTCGTCGCAATTCTGGCCGGCGGCATCTATCTGGTGGAGCGGATTTTCCGCCTGGTCGGCGGCACGCGCACGCCGGAAGTGTTCACCGCGATGACGCTGCTGATCGTGGTCGGCACGGCGGCGCTGGCGCATTGGGCCGGGCTGTCCGCCTCGCTGGGCGCGTTCATGGCCGGGGCGCTGCTGTCGGATTCCGAGTTTCGCCATGCGATTCAGGCTGATGTCGAGCCGTTCGAGGGGTTGCTGCTCGGGTTCTTTTTCATCTCGGTCGGCATGTCGGTCGATTTTGCGCTGCTGCTGGCCCAGCCCCTGACCATTTTGGCGGCGGTGGCGGCGACGTTGGCGGTGAAAATCGCGGTCGGGTTCGTCGTGTCGTTCATCAAGCGGCGGAGTGCGGCGACGGCGCTGCGGTTCGCGGTGGCCCTGCCGGAGGGCAGCGAGTTTAGTTTCGTGCTGTTCGGCGCCGCGGTGACGGCCGGCGCCCTGTCGAAAACTGAGGCGGGGCTGGCGACGCTGACCGTGGCGCTGTCGATGCTGGTGGTGCCGCTGCTGTTCGCCGGGATCGAGCGATTCGCCATCCCGCGCATGAACAAGCGCCAGGTCGCCTCGGCGGCGATCGCGCCGGACCGGGGGACGCCGGTGCTGATCTGCGGCTTCGGGCGGGTCGGGCAGATCGTGGGTCGGCTGCTTTCGGTGCGGCATATCGCCTTCACCGCGCTCGATCAGAATGCCGAACATGTCGCCTTCGTGCGCCGGTTCGGTGCGCGCGCCTATTTTGGCGATCCGACGCGGATCACGGTGTTGCGCGCGGCCGGGGCGGAGGCCGCCAAGGTGCTGGTGATCGCGCTCGACGATGCCGAGGCGGCCCTGAAACTGGCCGAGGTGGCGCGGCGGCATCTGCCGCATCTGACGATCCTGGCGCGCGCCCGCAACCGGCGGCACGCCCAGTTGCTGATGGATCTCGGCGTCACGCTGATCGTGCGCGAGACGCTGATGTCGAGCCTGAAGCTGGGCGAGATGGCGCTGACCGCGCTCGATGTCGCACCCGATGAGGCGGCGCGGACCATTACGGCGTTCGCGGCGCGCGACGAGGCGTTATTGACCGAGACGCTGGGTTTTGCCGGCGATGAACCCCGGGTGATCGCGAGTTTGCAGCAGAGCGTGACCGAGTTGCAGGAATTGTTCGAAGCGGACCGGGCCGGTTGATCCGGCGGCGATCCGCGCTGTGAGCGATCGGCTTGCGCGATCGAATGCAGATGCCATAAGGCGGTTCATGCGTATTTTATATCATCTGCCGCTGTCGCCTTATGCCCGCAAAGTCAGGCTGGTGCTTGCTGAAAAACGCCTGCCGTTCGAATTGCGGCTCGAAAAGACCTGGGAGCGGCGGCCCGAATATCTAGCCCTCAACCCAGCCGGCACGGTGCCGACGCTGACCGAGGAGAACGGGTTGGTGATCCCGCATTCCAACACGATCTGCGAATATCTCGACGAGGCGTATCCCGATATCTCGCTGGTCGGGCGGACGCTGGGTGAGCGGGTCGAAATCCGCGCCGTGACCGCCTGGTTCGATGAGCGGTTCGCCGCCGAAGTGTCACGCAATTTATTGTACGAAAAGACCATGAAGCCGGTGGCCAAGCGGGGTGCGCCGGATGCGGCGCGGCTGCGCGAAGGATACGCGGCGTTGCGGCTGCACATGAACTACATCGGCCACCTGGCGGAGACGCGGAAATATCTCGCCGGGGCCAATCTGTCGCTGGCCGATTTCGCCGCGGCCGCGCATTTATCCGCGCTCGATTTCATCGGCGATGTCGATTGGGCGGCGGCGCCGGCGGCGAAGGAATGGTACGCGCGGATCAAATCGCGCCCCTCGTTTCGCGCGCTGCTGGCCGATCGGGTTTCGGGGTTCAACCCGCCGCCGCATTATGCCGATCTGGATTTCTGAGGGAGAAATAGGGAAGGCTTCTTTTTTGTAAAAAAGAAGCAAAAAACTTTTTGATTCTGGGGCACGGGCGTTGGAAGCGGCGTAGTCCCAAACTAACAAAGTTTTTTTTGCTTCTTTTTTGTTCACAAAAAAGAAGACCTTCCCCTTTCCTTGTCTACCCTCAGTAAATCCCCTTCTTGATCAACGGCAGCATCTTCTCCACCATCGCGCCACTGTCGGTCCCGGCCGCGGTATTGGTATTCATGCCTTCAAGACCAAATTTCTTGGTGAGCACGCACTGCATGACCGGCAGAAAGCCCTGCAGGTAGAGTTGCTGGTTGAGAGTGACGGTGATGTAGTTGCTCTTCAGCCCGGCGATGGTCGCGGGCGCGAGATCGATGCCACCGACCGTGATCTGCCCGGGTTTCTTGCCGGCTTCCTTCAGCGCCT
This sequence comes from Acidiphilium sp. 34-64-41, assembly GCF_002282635.1. Lineage (NCBI taxonomy): Bacteria > Pseudomonadati > Pseudomonadota > Alphaproteobacteria > Acetobacterales > Acidocellaceae > Acidiphilium > Acidiphilium sp. 34-64-41. The sequence goes on from NZ_NCJX01000015.1 coordinate 14,505, forward strand.
GCGGAATGAACGAGGTGACCAGGCCTTGTTGCGTGCCGATCGCCTTGATGTCGGGGTGGCGCTCGATGAAGGCGACCATGATCGGCACGGCGAGGGCGGGGTCGGCGTTGACCTGATCGGAGATGTTGAGCGTATAGACCTTCAATCCGGCCTTTTTCAGCCCGTGGGCGAGGCCTTTGTCCGATAGACCGCGAATGCCTTCGGCGAACACGCCGTATTCGAGCGCGACATCGCCCTTTTTCAGATTGCCCGCCTTGATCATGGCGGCCGCGGTGGTCTCGCCGCCCTTGAACAGATAGGTGCCGGCATAGCCGAAGCCGTTGGCGCGATACAGGTCTTCGAGTTTCGGCAGCGGCACGTTGCCGGCGGTGACCACGATGCCTTGCTTCTCAGCCTCGGCGACCAGCGGCATGAACGGCTTATTGCCGGGATGGCCCATGATTTCGATGCAGTCGGGCTTGGCGGCGAGCGCCTGGCGGAACTGGGTCACCATGGTTTCGGGCTGCCAATTGGAATATTGCTCGATCAGCTTGATGCCGAGCGCCTTGGCGGCGTCCTTGGCGCCGATTTCGCGCGGCAGGGTGGACCCATCGCCCGGGCTGCCGCCCATCTGGAAATACATGGTCAGGCCGGCACCGAGCTTGTCGCTGCTCGGCGCCGCGATCGCGGCGGTGGTGGCCAAGGCCAGCAGGGCCGAGATGGCGATGCTGCCGGTGAGGGTGGATTTCAGTCGTTGCATGGTTGATTTCTCCCTATCATGTTGATTTTTCAGGCTTTGGAAAACAGGCGGCGCTGCAACTGGCGGATCCGGGCCGGATCATCGATGCCGATATGCAAGACCACCGCCGAGACGAACACGAGGCCGACGATCACCTCGACCCAGAAGCCGGCAACGCCGGTCGCGACGATGCCGGCATCGAGCATGCCGATGATCAGGGCACCGAAAAAACTGCCGACCACGGTCGCGGTGCCGCCGAACACCGAAGTACCGCCGATGAACACGGCGGCGAGGGCCGAGAGCAGCATGCCCTGGCCCTGGGTCGGGAAATAGCTGAGGTTTTCCAACGTCAGCAGCACTGCGGCGAAGCCGCCAAGCGCGCCCATCAGGGTGAACAGCTTGATCCGCTCGCGCAGCGTGTTGATGCCGACGACGCGCGCGACCTCACGGCTGTCACCGATGAATAATAGATGCTCCCCGAAGCGATGGCGGTTGAGGATGAACCACACCACCACGGCCACGCCGAGCGCCCAGAACGCCTCGCTCGGAATGCCGAGCACTGTGCCGGACAATATGCCGTTGATCGCAGTGCCGGTCAGGCGTTCCAGCGTGTAGGACATGCCGCCTGACAGCACGGTGGCGATGCCGGACCAGAAAAACGAGGTGCCGATGGTGATGATGATCGAGGGTATGCCGATCACCGCGATCAGGAACCCGTTCACCACGCCGATCAACGCGCCACCGGCGATCGCCGCGAGCAGGCCGAGCCAGGGTGCATCGTAGGTGCGGGTGACATAGGCGAACAAAAATCCTGATAGCGCGATGACGGCGGGGAACGACAGGTCGATCTCGCCGGCAGCGATCACCAGCGTGAGACCCAGCGACAGGATCATCATCGGCGGGATGGTGACCAGGAAGGAATTGTAGATCGGCCAATGCAGGAAGACCGTGGGCGCGAAACCGACGAACAGGCCGATCAGCACGAAGAACACGATGATGATCGGCAGGCCCTCGAGCTTCACGGTGGCGCGCGGGTTGAGGGCGGGGGCGGGTTGTTTCAGGGGGGTGTCGCTCATGCTGCGGCGCCGATCTTGGTTTTCTGCAAATCGATCAGGAACAGGGTGAGGTCGGCGAGGCTCATGTCGGCCGGGCGGATGTTCGCGACGATCCGGCCGCGATCGAGCACCACCAGCCGGTCGGCCAGAGCGTGCACATGGGCGAGATTGTGCTCGATATAGATGGCGGCGCGGCCGGAGGTTTTGATCCGGCGCACGAAATCGAGCACTTTCTGGACCTCCTTGATCGCGAGCGCGGTGGTCGGTTCGTCGAGAATGATCAGGTCGGCATCGAAATGCATCGCGCGGCCGATCGCGATGCCCTGGCGCTCGCCGCCCGAGAGTTTGGCGACGGTGGAATCGGCATCGATCCCGACGCCGCGAAAGCCGAGTTGGCGTTGCAGGATTTCATTGGCGATGCGGCGTTGCTCGCGTACCTTGATGAAACCGAAGCGGTTGGTAATCTGGCGGCCCACGAAAAAATTGCGCCAAAGTGGCTGTTTCTCGCCGAGCGATTTTTCCTGATAGACGGTTTCGAACCGCAGATCATGGGCGCGCCGGACCGAGAAATTCGCCCAGTCCACCGGTTGGTCACGGATGAACAGATGGCCGGATGTCGGCGGGATGACGCCAGTGAGGGTTTTTATAAGCGTCGATTTGCCGGCGCCATTATCGCCGATCAGGCCGACGATTTCGTTGCGCCCGATTGCCAGATCGATATCGGACAGGGCGCGCACCTTGCCGAAGGCGACCGACAGTTTATCGGCGCGGACGATATGCTCATAGGTGCGGTTCGGATTGGTGTCCGCCATTGTTTCCCCCGGGATTGCACCGCGTTGTCGTTCGGTGTCGTGATTTTTGTTTTTTATCGAGTGAAGACACGCGTAAGTCAATTGGTATTTTGGTTTATCTGGGAATTCGTTTTGTATCGCGGAACTGATCGGGTTGAATTGGTTATCACGTTATCGGCATGAGCGCGTGCATGGGACACTATCGTCGTGCGCGATGGTTGAAATCGAGACCACGGCCCTCTTTCTAATTAAGCCTGGAGGTGTGGCCGATGTTTGGAAAGCGTGAAAAAAAATTCAGGAAGCTGCAAGGAATTCTGCTAGCCGGTGTTGCTTCGGTCGCGGTGCTACTTGGTGGCTTTGCCGTGATGCATCTGGTGCAGGATGCGCAGGCCGATGCGAAAGCCTCCACCGCTGCCGGCGTGACCAATTGGTCGGACGCTGAGACCACCGTGGCCGCTAAGCCGAAAGTCGGTGGTGTAGGTTGGGATATTCCCAAGCCGCTGAACGTGCCGAGTGACCCGAAGCAGGCGGCGCTGGTCAAGAAAGGGATGTTCCTGACCGTGGCGGGGGACTGCCTGCCGTGCCACAGCGTGGCCGGCGAGCCGGCCCTTGCCGGTGGGCGCGCGGTGGGGACACCGTTCGGTACGGTGTTTTCCACCAATCTGACGCCGAGCAAGCGCTACGGCATCGGCAACATGACCGATAAGCAGTTCTACGCAGCGGTACATGGCGGTATCGAACCGGGCAGTTCGCTGCTGGTGTTTCCGAAATACGAATATCCGGTGATGCCCTACACCTCCTATTCGAAACTGACCTATCCGGATGTCATGGCGATCAAGGCGTATCTGGACAGTCTGGCGCCGGTGGCGATCAAGAACCGGCCGGACACGATGTTCTTCCCGACCGATCTGCGGGCCGGCATGTTGGCATGGCGCTTGCTGTTTTTTAACCCGCATCCGGTCCACTACAAGGCGGGTTGGAGCCAGAATGTGCGGCATGGGGCCTATCTCGTGCAGGCGCTGGCACATTGCAACGAATGCCACACGCCGCGTAATATCGCGATGGCCTCGATCCACTCGCGATTCCTTGCGGGTGGGCATATTATCGACCAGGCATGGTACGCGCCGAACATCACGAATTCCAAAGGCGAGGGGCTGGGATCGTGGAGCGATCACGCAATTCTTACGTATCTGCACCACGGCGGCGATATGAAACAGGGTGCGGCGTTCGGCAAGATGAAGTCGGTGGTCGATGACAGTCTGAGCCGCCTGCCGAAGGCGGATGTGCAGGACATCGTCGACTATCTGCGGACGGTGAAGCCACTCAAGACCCATTTCCCGCCAACACTGGCCTCGGCCGGTTCGGTGGCTGCGGGTAAGGTGCTGTACAATAATGAATGCGCCCGGTGCCATATGAAGGACGGCGAGGGTACCAAGAACAATATTCCCAACCTCGCGCATAATCAGGCGGTGTGGAACGGCAAGCCGATCGACCTGATCGGCATGATGCTGGGGGGGTTCGAACCCTGGAACAAGGATCAGACCGCGATGCCGATGTTCGGCGCCACGCTGACCGATGGGCAGATCGCCGACATCACCAACTATGTTCGCACCGCCTGGGGCAATCGCGGCAAGCCGGATGCGACCGCGAATACCGTTGCGTCTCTGCGCTCGCAGGCGACGATGGAGGTCGATCTGGATACCGGGAGCACGGTTGCGAGCCTGAGCGAGGGCGGCAAGACCCGCAAATTCGACGATATCTCGGGGCGCGTCTGGGTGAACGGCAACCGTACCGACTGCCGGATGAAGGCGGATTTTTCGAACCAATACGGTAAAAACCCGGTGCTGCTCGGCGGGGCGTGCGCCTCGCAGGGTAACGAGTTCATCGGGCGCGCGACGATCGGTGGCAAGGTCACGCCGGTACTGCTGGGGGTCCGCCAGGTCATTGAGGGTGGGCATGTCGTCGGGCTGGATCTGAGCGGGGATATCGGCGGCGGACGGATGCTCGATGAGCAGATCGCGCTCAAGACGGTCAATTACTGAGGGAGATGATGATGACCAATCCGATCAAGCGGCGCACCATCATCAACCTTGGTAGCATGGCGGCGGTGGCTGGTAGCGTGGCGGCGGCACGGGCGGCGGCACGTCCGACTGCGGCGCAGTTGCAGACCATGGTGCCGAGTGTTTCGAAGGCGGCGGTCGGCTATCGCGACATTCCGTGGCACGGCAGGGTGTGTGGCGCCTGCGTCTGGTTCAAACCGCCTGACGCCGGGACCACCGTGAGCCACTGCCATCTGGTCGCCGGCCCGATCAGCGCGGCGGGGTGGTGCCAGGCGTGGATGAAGCCTTAGACGATCGGAATTTTACTCCACCCTGAACTTTCAACAGGTCTTGAAGTCGCCGAAATGCTGGCAAGGATTACCATCTGCCCGTACTTTGGAGCATCGTCTATGTTCCGGTGTGACGCTCCACAGCGATGAGTGCCGGTCAGCACAACGTCGGCGCGGGCGCGGCGGTTACCCTGATGTGCTTGACCTCGGGCGCGACCGACGTTCTCTCTTATTTGACGTTGGGTCATATTTTTACCTCGTCGATGACCGGCGTCACGGCCCTTCTCATCATCGCGTTGGCAGTGGGAAAGCGTCCGACCGCCATCCGCGCGGGCATCTCGATCGCGAGTTATCTGGTCGGGGGCGCGCTCGCGGCGATGTTGCGGCCGCCGAAGCACGCGCCGGACAGCGCACGGCGGTCCGTTCGTCGCCTGCTGATCGTCGAGGCGATGTTGCTTGCAGTGTATTGTGTCATCGCGGCGAGCGCGCCGCATCCGGTGACCGGCGCTCTGCGCGACATCCTGATCGTTCTGTCGGCGATGACCATGGGCATCCAGTCGGTCGCCGCCCGCCAGACCCATGAACAGGGGATCACGACGGTCGTGCTTAACACTACGATGACCAGCGTCGTGGTTGCGTTGACCGAACGCGGGTCGGGTCGAAGATCCCAGCCGCTTTCGGCCCATTTCGGACTGAAAATCATTGCGATCGCTGGTTATGTGACGGGCGCAGCCGTGGTCGCGGCGGCGCTGGTGAACCACTGGTTCGCGGCCGATCTGGTGCCGCTCGCCGCCACTTGTGTTGCCTTAACGCTCTATCTGCGTCGGTCCGAGGGATGACTTCGCGAGGAAGGGCGGGAGTTCCTCACTTCAACTCACGCCCAGCGCCCGCCGAAGCGCCCCGGTCAAATCGTCGATCACCCCATGCCGCAGCAGAAAATCGATCAACACCAGATTGACGTTGAATTTCACGGCATCGCCGGCGGTCATGATCGCCGGCAGTGCGGCGGCGGGCATTAAAATGAACGCCTCGACCTCGCCGTCGGCGGCCTGGGGCGTGAAATCGTCGGATAGTTCGAGGTCGTAGCAATAGAGTACGTCGCGCCGGAGGCCTTCGGGGCGTTCCATATCGTAGGCGATGCGGGCGGTCTCGGTCGCGCGGGCGGCGAGGGTGGCGGGCATCGCGGCTTCTTCGGCGGCTTCCTTGAGCAGGGTTTCGAACGGCGTCATGCCGGCGGAGACGCCGCCGCCCACGATATTGTCGAGCTTGCCGGGATCGAGTTTTTTGGTCGCACTGCGCCGCGCGATCCAGAGATGGATGCCATCGGATCGGCGGACGTAGCCGTTGAGGTGCACGCCCTGGCCGATGATGCCGAAGGCGGGGAGCGCGCCGCGATCGAGCTGGGTGAGCACCGGACTGTCCGGCGCGTGGCGCACATCGAAATCCTCGCCGCGGGTGCGATAGCCGAATTGTGCGGCGAGCGAGGTGGCGATCGGGTTGAGGCGATCGGCTTCGGCGGGATCGATCGTGGCGGTACGGCCCTCGATGGTCACGAAACTGCCCAAGGCGGTCGCGAGCGCGGGCGCGATGTAGCCGACGTGCGCGGCGCCGATCGCGAGCGTGAGGCGCTCACCTGGCAGGATGGCGTTGTGGCATTGGGTGATCAGGGCGAGCAGGGCAGCGTCCAATGTTGCTGCGGAAGCGGCAGGGGGATGCTGATCCTCGCCGTTACCCATTTGCAATCCGGTGCCTGCATGCCATGTCCTGCAGATGGCCCATACCGTTGATATTGCCAAGAGCGACAGTTCCTGGACGACCGTGAAATCCCTGCTGCCGTATTTGTGGCCGAAGGGCGAGCTTGGGCTGCGGGTGCGGGTGGTGCTGGCGGCGGCGGCGCTGATTCTGGCTAAGGTCGCGACGGTGATCGTGCCGATTATTTATTCCCATGCGGTCAACGCGCTCTCGCCCAAGGCCGGGCCGTTGATGGTGCCGGCGGCGCTGATCGTGGCGTATGGGTTGGTGCGCATGGCATCCGCCGGGTTCAACGAATTGCGCGACGCCTTGTTCGCCGCCGTGCAGCAGCGGGCGGCGCGCTCGGTCGGGCGCGAGACGTTCGAGCATCTGCACGCGCTGTCGATGCGGTATCACCTGGATCGGCAGACAGGCGGCCTATCGCGGGTGATTTTGCGCGGCACGACGGGGATTCAGAACGTCCTGCGGCTGACCACGTTCAACGTGTTCCCGACGCTGTTCGAATTGTTCCTGACGATGGGGATTTTATGGACGCTGTTCGACTGGCGCTACGCCGCGGTGACGCTGGTGGCGGTGGGCGGTTACATGGCGTTCACGTTTTCGTTCACGGCGTGGCGGATCAAGTTTCGCCGACAGATGAACGAAACCGACAATGCGGCCCAGACCAAGGCGATCGACAGCCTGCTGAATTTCGAGACCGTGAAGTATTTCGGCAATGAGCAGCACGAGGCGAAACGGTTCGACGAAAGTCTGGCCGCCTATGAACAGGCGGCGGTGAAATCGCAGGTTTCGCTCAATGCGCTGAACCTTGGCCAGGCGATCATCATCGCGGCCGGGTTGGCGGTGATGATGCTGATGGCGGCGCAGGGCATCGTTGCCGGCAAGCTCAACATCGGGCAGTTCGTGCTGGTCAACACCTATCTGATCCAGCTGTACCAGCCGCTGAACTTCCTTGGCGTGGTCTATCGCGAGGTCAAGCAGGGGCTGATCGACATGGAGCAGATGTTCGCGCTGCTGCGCACGCCCCAGGAAATCACCGATCGGGCCGATGCGAAAACCATCGCGCCGCAGGGGGCCGCCGTATCGGTCGAATTCCGTGACGTCCGGTTCGGCTATAGCCCTGACCGCGAGATTTTGCACGGTGTGTCGTTCCGCGCCGCACCCGGGCAGAAGATTGCGTTGGTCGGCCCGACCGGATCGGGCAAATCGACCACCTCGCGGCTGTTGTTCCGCTTTTATGACGTGACCGAGGGGGCGGTACTGGTCGATGGGATCGATGTGCGCGATCTGGCGCAGCAGGCTCTGCGCGCGGCCATCGGCGTGGTGCCTCAGGATACCGTGCTGTTCAACGATTCGATCCGCTACAACATTGCCTACGGCAGGCCGGGCGCGACCCAGGCGGAGGTGGAGCAGGCGGCGAAGTTCGCCCAGATCCATGATTTTGTGATGTCGCTGCCGCAGGGCTATGAAACACGCGTGGGTGAGCGCGGTCTGAAACTGTCGGGTGGGGAGAAGCAGCGGGTGGCGATTGCGCGCACCATGCTGAAAAATCCGCGGATTCTGGTGCTCGATGAAGCGACCAGCGCCCTCGATACCGCGACCGAGCAGGAAATTGGCGCCTCGCTGCGCCAGGTGGCGCGCGACCGGACCACGCTGGTGATCGCGCATCGGCTATCCACCGTGATCGATGCCGATGAGATCCTGGTGCTGCGCGACGGTGACATCGCGGAGCGCGGCACGCATGCGGCACTGCTGGCGATGGATGGCGTTTACGCCGCGATGTGGGCGGCGCAATCGGAAATGGCGGAAGCCGAGGATACCGAGGCCGCGCTGGCGACCGGCCCGAGCGTGCGCCAAATGGCGGCGCATCCCGCGGAATAATCGCGTCAAGCGCTTTATTTCAGCACCGCCGATCATTAGGTCATCTGTCAAGACTTTTACATCTGGAGCGCCCGACGTGACGGACATGGACGATTTTGCGACCGAGGAACAGATCATGCAGGCCGGATCGATGATCGATCGGCTGGTGAAACACATGATCGAACAAAAACTGCCGCCGATCGCGGTGGCGTCCGCCTTGCTCGGTGGGGCGCTTAACGTGCTGAGTGCGTCGCTGCCGGATGAGGCGATCCTGCGGATCTTGCACAATGCGGTGGAGAGCGTGGAGTCGGGTGAGTTGCGTGAGATCGATGAGACCAGGCAGTGACGCGCGCAGGTAGGGAAGCAAGCGCTTCTTTTTTGTAAAAAAGAAGCAAAAAACTTTCTGGCTCTGGGGCACGGACGTTGGAACCGGCACGGGCTCAAATTATCAAAGTTTTTTTTGCTTCTTTTTTGTTCACAAAAAAGAAGACGCTTCCCCTGCCTCACGCTTCCTGTTCGTCGTTGCTTATTGCTTGACAATCGCCCGCGTTTAACGATAACGACCGATTTACTACAAGGGTCAAATTAATTTGGTGCGCTGCGAAACCGGCGCACGCCTCTTTGCGTCAAACCAGGGGAAACACCATGAAAATCAGCTTCAGGACTCTCATTGCGGGCGGTGCGCTCGCTGTTGCGGCGTTCGGCATCCAGGCCGCGCATGCCGATGCCATCAGCAAGCCCACGCCGGTCAAGATCAGCAGCAAGAAGACCACGATCGCGTTTCTGCTGCCGGAAAACTCCTCGCCGCGGTATGAGCAGGTCGATCGGCCGTGGTTCATCAAGATGGCGAAGGCGGCCGATCCCAACGCCAAGCTGATCGTCAGCAACGCCAATTCCAGCCCGGATACCCAGCTCAACCAGGCCGAATCCGCGATTTCAAACGGGGCCGACGTGCTCGTGGTCGATCCGGTGGATGGCAAGGCGGGTGCGGCGATCGTGAATTATGCCGCGCGCAACCATGTGAAGGTCATTTCCTATGACCGGCTGATCCAGGATTCCAAGCCGGATTACTATGTCTCGTTCGACAACGTGAAGGTCGGCGAATTGCAGGGCAAGTATATCGCGGCACACACCAAGGCCGGCGGCCAGGTGATGATGATCAACGGCGCGCCGACCGATCCCAACGCGTTCGATTTCCGCAAGGGGGCGATGAATGTGCTCGGCCCGCTGTTCAAATCGGGCAAATTGCATCTCGCCTATACGGTGATGACGCCGGATTGGAGCCCGCAGAACGCGTTCGAGGAAAGCCAGCAGGCGCTGACCCGGCTGCACAACAATGTGAACGCCGTGCTCGCGGCGAACGATGGCACCGGTTCGGGTGCGATCCGGGCGTTGCAGGCGGTCGGGCTCGCCGGCAAGGTGCCGGTGACCGGGCAGGATGCCACCAACGGCGGCCTCACCTTCATTCTGGAAGGTCTGCAGTCGATGACCGTGTTCAAATACGTGCCGGCCGAAGCGGCCGCGGCGGCCGAGCTTGCGGTGGCGGTGGCGACCGATAGCAAGCCGCCGGCCGGGCTGCTGAACGGCAAGACCAACAACAAGATGATCGACGTGCCCTCGGTCCTGCTGACGCCGGTGGTGGTGACCAAGGCGAATGTTGCCGACACGGTGATCAAATCGGGCTATACCACCTGGAAAGCGATCTGCGTCGGCCCCGCGGCCGATGGCAAGATCTGCAAGGCAAACGGCCAGTAATCGGCCGGGTCGACGGCGGGCGCCTGACGTGCCCGCCGCATTCCCTCGGGAGGGGTCGAGTATGAGCGCGGTTATCAACCCAGTCGCGACCGGTATGCCGTTGTTGACGGTGCGGGGATTGCAGAAACGCTATGGCGCCGTGGTGGCGTTGCGCGATGTGAGTTTTTCGGTCGCCCGCGGCGAGGTGACGGCTCTGCTCGGTGACAATGGTGCCGGCAAATCGACCACCATCAAGGCGATCGCCGGGGTTGCGCCGATCGATGAGGGCGAGATCCTGCTCGAGGGTAAGCCGGTCTCGATCCGCCATCCGTCCGAGGCAAACGCGCTTGGGATTCAGACCGTTTATCAGGACCTGGCGCTGTGCGATAACCTTGGCATTTGCGCCAATCTGTATCTGGGCCGGGAACTGGTCTCCAAGCCGACGCCGTTCGGCCCGCACGTGTTGCGCGATGTCGATATGGAAGCCGAGGCGCGCAAGGTGCTGAAAACCCTGCGGATCAATTTGCCGTCGCTCGATACGCCGGTCGCTTCGTTGTCGGGCGGGCAGCGCCAGGCGGTTGCGATCGCGCGGGCGGTGCTGTGGGATTCCAAGCTGGTGATCATGGACGAACCGACGGCTGCGCTGGGTGTGGCGCAGACCGCCGAGGTGCTGCGGCTGGTGCGCGACTTGGCGGGGCAGGGCTACGGCGTCATTCTAATCACGCATAATATGCAGAATGTGTTTCAGGTCGCCGACAACATCGCTGTGCTCCGCCTTGGCGCGACGGTGATGGAACGGCGCCGCGCCGATCTGACACCGGAACAGGTGGTCGGCGCGATCACCGGCACGCTTGCGATTCCTGGCGCTATTCCCGGAACCACCGCCGCAGGAGCCGTGGCATGAGCACGACGACGCAAATCGCCCCGCAATCGCCGTTCAAGCGTTGGCTGTCAGGCGTTACTAATTCGTCCGACCTCGGCATGTTGCCGGTGATCGCGGCGCTGATCCTGATCTGGATCGTATTCGAGGTTTTGAACGCGAATTTCCTGACGCCGCGCAATCTGTCGAATCTGGCGGCGCAGATCGTGGTGACCGGCACGCTGGCGCTGGCGGAGATTTATATCATTCTGCTCGGGATGATCGATCTGTCGATTGGGTGGAACTCGGTGCTGGCGGCGTCGATTTTTTCGCTCAGCACGGTGTTTTTCCATCTGCCGGTCGCGGCCGGGCTGGTGCTGGGGGTGGCGTGCGCCACCGGCATAGGGTTTTTGCAGGGGATGCTGGTCTCGCGGGTCGGTGTGCCGAGCTTCGTGGTCACGTTGGGCGGTGCGATGGTCGCCGAGGGTGTCACGCTTGGTATTCTGACGCCCCATGGCGGTTCGGTGCCACTGGCGGATGATCTGACCACGGCGATCGGGACACTCAACCTCGATCCGGTGTGGAGTTGGGCGGCCAGCATCGTGCTGTTCGGCGCCTACGCTGGGCTGACGCTCAATAGTATACGCAAGCGCAAGGCGGGCGGCAGCGAGGGCGGGTATGCCGCGGTGATGCGGTTGGTCGGGGTGGGCGTGATGCTGTTCGCCGCGGTATTCATGCTGAACGCTTATCGCGGCGTGCCGTTCCTGCTGATGATTTTTCTGATCGCATTGTTCGCCTCGGCGTTCGTCACCAAATCGACTCAGTTCGGCCGGCATCTCTACGCCGTCGGCGGCAATGCCGAGGCGGCGCGGCGGGCGGGGATTTCGGTCAAAGGGATCCAGCTCGCGGTGTTCGTGATCGCGGGATTCCTGGTCGGGCTGGCCGGATATCTGGATGCGGCACGCCTCGGCGTCGCTTCGGCCTCAGTCGGCAATGGCGACATCATGCTCAATGCGGTGGCGGCGGCGGTGATCGGCGGGACGTCGTTGTTCGGGGGGCGGGGCAGTGTTTATGGCGCGCTGTTCGGGGCGTTGGTGATCGAGAGCGTGAGCAATGGGATGAACCTGCTGGGTGCTGCGTCATCGGTGCGGTTTATTGTCGAGGGCGGTATATTGCTGGCGGCAATCACGATCGACACGGTGTTGCGGATGAAGCGGATGCGGAGCGGCCGGGCATGATTGCGTTGACGATCTGATTTCCGCGCGACAACAGTCTTATTATATCGGGGGGTCGCTATGACGCGGATTATGCTCAGCATTCTGGTCATGATCACGCTGGCCTCCTGCGCTTCAGGCGGTAGTTGCGATCGGTCCGACGCTAACCGCACAAACCTGAACAGTGCCGACGGCCAGCAACAGGTCGGCACTTCAGGTGCCGGCGCGGTGTTCGATATCGGTGTTGCTGCGACCATGTATGGCGTTTGCAAACTCTCCAACTCTGCTGCGTGATTATCCTCGTCGCCGTTCCGCCGATGACCTGCGAGGCGATCGATCAGGACTTGCAGGCGGCAAGGAAATTCCTTACTAGTTGAGCCATGATCGTCAGCAGGCTCACGAGCAAAGCGCAGACCACCATTCCCCAGGCCGTGCGGGTCGCGCTTGGCCTGCGTGAGGGGGATCAGCTAGCCTATGTGATCGAGGACGGCCGGGCTGTATTGACGCGCTATGACGCATCTTGCGTATCGGACGAGCCGTTCGCTGCTTTTTCCGAATGGGCTAGCGACGCGGACGCGCGGGCTTTTGGCCGACTTTAACCGTTGGGACATCGTCAGCGTCCCGTTTCCCTATACCAACCGGCCGGTCGAGCAACGGCGCCCCGCTCTGGTGATCGGGCAGCATCGCACTGAAGGATCGCCGCATTTGTTGTGGGTCCTGATGATCACCAGCGCCAGTCATCGTCAGTGGTATGGCGATGTCCTGGTGTCGGATCGGGTCGAAGCGGGTCTGCCGGCGGAGTCGCTGGTGCGAACCGCAAAAATCGCGACGATCGAAGCTGCCGATGCACGCCGGATCGGTGTCCTGCCACCGGTCGACCGGGTTGGGGTACAGACATTCATCCGATCCAATTTATCCGAATCGGTGGTCGGTTAGGTCGGCTTTCGGACCCTGCGGGCGGCTCGGCAGCATGACTTGACGGTGATTGAAAACGTCCCCACGCTCTCTGGATGAGCCTCGGCAGCCCGTCCCATTGCATGATCCGTTCGGTGGTTCGGCGCGATGGCGGGATGGCCAAACTCGAAGACGCGCCCGCACGGGCCAGTCTGGGCGAGGCAATCTGGATTGATCTGCTCAACCCGACCGATGCGGATGTGGCGCTGGTGACCGCGGCGACCGGGCTTGCGGTGCCGACCGAGGCTGATCTGATGGAGATCGAATCCTCGAGCCGGCTATCGGCATCGACCGATGCGCCGGGCGGTGCGGTGCTGACCATGTCGATGCCGATGATGTATTCCGGCAGTGACGGCTTGTTGCCGGCGCCGTTCGGCATTGTGCTCGCGCCTGATCGGCTGGTCACGATCCGGTTCGCGCCCAGCCAGGCGTTTCAGGCGTTCTGGTCCCGGTTGAGTGCTACGGCCGAGCCGCCGAGCGCGGATATCCTAATCGGGTTGCTGGAGGCGCTGGTTGATCGTCAGGCGGATGCGTTGGAGCAAATGCGCGGCCAGATCGATCGGTTGTCGCATCAGATTTTCCACATCAAGCTCTCGCCGGACGGTAGGCACGCCGGCGCCAAGCGCCGCCAGCAGGAGGGCGAGTTGCGCGAGATGGTTTCGACGCTGGGGCAGCTTTATAACGCGGTCTCGCTGGTGCGGGATTCCCAGCTCGGCATCGGCCGGATCGTGCCCTATATGGCCTCGGTCGCCGGTTGGGTGCCGGACACGATGGCCGCCCGGCTGGGCACCATCACCCAGGATGTCGCTTCGCTGAATGAGTTCATCACGCATCTGACCGACAAGATCCAGTTCGTGCTCGATGCTACGCTGGGCTTGATCAATATCGCGCAGAGCGACTTGATGAAGGTGCTGACCATCGTTTCGGTGATCGGCATTCCGCCGACCTTGATTGCGGGCATCTATGGCATGAATTTCGTGCGGATGCCGGAGCTGCACTGGGCGTTCGGCTATGCGTATGGGCTGACGTTGATCGTGGTCACCGGTGTCGCGCCGCTGTTCTGGTTCCGCAAGAAAGGCTGGCTGTAACGCCGCCAGAAGCCCCGATAAAAAAAGTTTTTTGCTTCTTTTTTACAAAAAAGAAGTGCTTGCCTTAACCTGCCCAGACGTGCCCGGCATAAGACGATCGGCCACCGCCGCAGCGGCGACCAACGCGCCTTCGAGATAGCCGCCGAAATCGGGCGCACTCTCAGACCCGCAGGGCAGGGCGATGTCGTGCCAGGGCGCGGGCAGCGGTGTGGGGGCGTAGTGCGGGTGCTGGGCCGGGCCGGTGTGGTCGGACTGGGTTGCGGTGAAAGTCTCCTCGGCCCAGTCCTGGATGATGAGGTGGCGCGGCGTGGCGGCCGCGGGGCCGAAGAGAGTGGCGAGTTGCGCTGTCACCAGTGCCTGCAATTGGGCCCGGCGGTTGGCGCGTATGGCGGCGGGCCAGGCGAAAAATCCGAAGATCGCGGCTTCGTCGGTGACGCCGGGCAGGCTCGCGTCGTGCAGTTCGGCCAGCGGGCCGACATGGCTGATCGCGGCGCCGGAGAGGCCGGTTCGGCGCCAGAATGCATCGTCGTAGAGGGCGAGCGCCTTGGCGTGGCCGGCCATCCAGGTCGGTATGCCGGCGAGGTGTTGGCGGGTGGCGGCGGGCAGGGCGGGGGTGAAACCGAGTGAGGCGATCAGGCGGGGCGGCATGGCGAGCGCGATGCGGGCGGCGCTGAACCGGGCGGGTCCGGCTTCGGTCATGCAGTCGAGCGTGACGCCGCCCGGCGTGGCGGTGAGGGCGGTGATTTTGTGGCCGAGCCTGATGGTGCCGGGCGGCAGGGCGTGGGCGGTGTGGCGGACCAGCGCGCCGATGCCGCCGGCGATGCGCATGCTGGGCGGGTCCTGCTCGAAGCCATGGGGCAGGCGTTGCACGGCGCCGGTGCGGTCCTGGAACAGGAAGCCGCCGTGATCGTCCTGCGCATCGATGGCGAGACCTGCTGTGGTGATGGCGGCGGCGATGGATGGTTGCATCGCGGGCCAGATCCAGGCGGGGCCCAGGTCGTAGGTGCCGTGCGGGGTGATATGACTGAGCACGCGGCCGCCGATCCGCGCCCGCGCTTCCAGCACCAGGATGTCGGCACCGGCAGACGCCATGCGGCGCGCGAGTGTGAGTCCGGCGAGACCGGCGCCGACGATGATCAGATCATGCATGGTGGGTCATGGCGCGGCCGCGGCTGGTGGCGGCGGCAGGTGGCCGGTCTTGCGATAGATCAGGGCACCGTTGGCGCTGGCCAGCGCCAGCGTGCTGCCGGCCGGGAAGCGCAGCCAGGTGCCTTGCCTATGGGTGCTGCCGTCGATCGTGATATAGCCTTCGATGATGAATAATTCGAGACCGCCGGCGTAGCTGTGCGCCGGCGTGTGGTGGCCGGCGGGCCAGCGCAGCAGATCGACCTGTTCCCAGGGTGCGGCGAACAGCGAGGCCACGCGGCTGCCATCCGCGGCCTGATGCCAGAGCGCGGGATCGGCGGTGTCGAGCCGGACGGTTTCGGTTTCTGCGTCAGGCATCTGGCGCAGCTTGACCAAAATCACCGCGCCGGGGGCGCTGGCCGGCGTGTGGCGCGAGCCGGGCGGGTTGCGGATGTACCAGTGGCGCGGAAAATCGCCGGTTTCATCGGAAAACACCCCATCGAGCACCAAAAACTCCTCGCCCGCATCATGGCGGTGCGGGCTGAACGCCGAGCCGGGGGCGTAGCGCACCAGCGAGGTGGCGCGCGCGACTTCCACGCCGTCGCGCTCCAGCATCCGCCGTTCGACGCCGGCGATCGGCGATGCGACCCAATCCAGCGCCGTCGAGTCGACGATGGCTTGACGCGTGAGGTCGGCATTGATCAGCATGCGGGTATCTCCTGAGGCGGAACCACGGTCGCACCGGTCTATTGTATTTTTGCGACCGCGTCATATCCTGCAAGAAGCAGCGCCGCGCCATACCGTGCGGTGGCAATTCGAGCATCAACAAGAAACGGGGTCCTGATCATGGTGAAATTTGGCGTGGCGCAACCGGTCAAGCGGGTCGAGGATTCACGGCTGCTGCGGGGTGCAGGGCAATATACCGATGACGTGCCGGCCGATGGCGCGCTGATCGTGCAGGTGGTCCGCTCGCCCCATGCGGCGGCGACGATCACGGCGATCGATGTTGCGGCGGCGCGCGCGATGCCCGGCGTGGTCGGTGTGTTCACCGGCGCCGATCTGGCGGCCGACGGCATTGGCGCCATTCCGTGCATGGTGCCGATCAAGAATCAGGACGGCTCGCCGCGCGCGCAGGCCGACCGGCCGGTATTGGCTGGTGACGCGGTGCGCCATGTGGGTGAGGCGGTGGCCTTCGTCGTTGCGGAAACCGCGCAGGCGGCGCGCGATGCGGCCGAAGCCGTTGATATCACCTACGACATGAAGCAATCGGTCACCAATCTGGCAACCGCGATGGACGCCGGTGTCGCACAGGTGTGGGACGATGCGCCGCATAACCAGGTGTTCGACTGGGCGGTGGGCGACGCTGCGGCGGTCGATGCGCTGTTCGCCAAGGCCGCGCATGTCACGAAGCTGCGCGTGGTGAACAACCGCATCGTGGTCAATTCGATGGAGCCGCGCGCCGCCCGCGCCAGTTTCGAGGATGACCGCTGGACGCTGACCACCAACACTCAGGGTGGCTGGATGGTGAAGGGCTGCCTCGCGCAGGCAGTGTTCAAGGTCGAGCCGGACCGGTTCCGGGTGATCACGCCGGATGTCGGCGGCGGCTTCGGGATGAAGCTGTTCGTCTACCCCGAGCATGTCATGGTCTGCTACGCCGCGCGCAAGCTGGGCCGCGCCGTGAAATGGAATTCCGAGCGCGGCGAGGCATTCCTGTCGGATACGCATGGCCGCGACAATGTGGCCGAGGCGGAGCTGGCGATCGACGCCGATCATCGTTTCCTTGCGATGAAAGTGCGCAACATCGCCAATATGGGCGCGTATCTGTCGAATTTCGGCCCGTTCATCCCGACCATGGCGGGCACCAAGGTGCTGGCCGGGGTTTATGGCTTCCAGGCGATCCATGCGCAGGTACTGGGCGTGTTCACCAATACCGTGCCGGTCGATGCCTATCGCGGCGCCGGGCGGCCGGAGAGCAATTACCTCGTCGAACGGCTGATCGATGCCGCGGCGCGTGAACTCGGCATGGACCGCGCACAGCTGCGCCGGCTGAATTTCGTGCCGGCGAGCGCCATGCCCTATCGTTCGGCGATGAACCAGCCCTATGATTCGGGTGACTTCCATCAGGTGCTGGAGCGCGCGCTCGACATCATGGATTGGGAAGGCTTCGCGACGCGGCGGGCGAAATCGGTCGCGGCCGGCAAGCGGCGCGGCATCGGCATGGCCTATTACCTCGAGGCGACCGGCGGCGCGCCGGAGGAGCGGGCGGAAATTCGCTTCACCCGCGATGGTTTCGTGGATGTCTTCGTCGGCACCCAGTCGACCGGTCAGGGGCATGAGACGGCCTATGTGCAGCTGGTCGGCGACCGGCTCGGCATCGACCCGGACCGCATCCGCGTGCGCCAGGGCGATACCGACACCATTCCGCAGGGCGGCGGCACCGGCGGTGCGCGCAGCCTGTATTCGGAGGGGCAGGCGATCGCACTGACCACCACCAGTATCATCGAGAAGGGCCGCAAGGCCGCCGCCGATCATCTGGAGGCCGCGATGGCCGATATCGTGTTCGAAGAGGGTAAGTTTACCATCGTCGGCACGGATCGCTCGATCGACATCGTCTCGCTCGCCGAAACGCTGCACGCCGAGGGCGGCAACCCGCTCGACACCGCCGAGATCGCCAAGATCGACAAGCACACCTTCCCGAACGGCTGCCATATCGCCGAAGTCGAGATCGATCCGGAGACCGGCGTGGTCTCGGTGGTGCGCTATCTGGTGTGCGACGATGTCGGCACGATCGTGAATCCGATGATCGTGCGCGGCCAGGTGCATGGCGGCGTGGCGCAGGGTATGGGCCAGGCGCTGCTCGAAAACACTGCCTATGATGACGAGACCGGCCAGCTGATTTCCGGCAGCATGATGGACTATGCGCTGCCGCGCGCGGATGATCTGCCGGATATCGAGGTCGAATTCGTCGAAATTCCGTGCGCTTCGAACCCGCTGGGCGTGAAAGGCGCGGGTGAGGCGGGTGCGGTCGGCTCGCCGCCGGCGCTGATCAATGCGGTGATCGACGCTCTGGCCGATGACGGTGTCCGCAGCATCGACATGCCGGCGACCCCGGAGCGCGTGTGGGAAGCGATCGCGCAGGGCCGCCGCGCCGCGTGATCCATCTGCTCAAGCTCGCGGTCGGCGTGAAGGATATCGGCCATCTGGCCGATATCCAGCGCCGCCGCGCGCTGGCCGACCCGCCGCTGCGCCACCAGACGCGCAGTTTTCCCAAGCGCGCCGATGAACTGCGCGAAGGCGGCTCGATCTATTGGGTGATCACCGGTGCCATCCTGGTGCGCCAGCGCGTGCTCGACGTGGTCGAGGATGTGTGGGACGACGGGTTGCGTTGCGCCGGTCTGGTGCTCGACCCATCTCTGGTGCGGGTCGGGGCACGGCCGATGCGGCCGTTTCAGGGGTGGCGCTATCTGACCCCGGAGGATGCACCGATGGATATTTCAGACGATCAGGCCCGGATCAGCGACGAGCTGCCGCCGGAATTGCAGCGCAGCCTGCGCGCGTTGGCGCTGCTGCCATGATGGAACTCATATGATGGCGTTGGCCGATCTGCGTAAAAAACTGCCCGCGCGGCTGCCGTGGTCGCCGCGCCTTGTGCCGGTTATCCGCATGTCCGGCATCATTGCCGCGCGCGAGGGCGCGATCAACCTCGACCGGTTTGCCGCCCCGCTGACGCGCGGGTTCGACCGGGCGAAATCGGGCGAGAAACTGCTGATTCTGGCGATTGAGAGCCCCGGTGGCTCGCCGGTGCAGTCGGACCTGATCGGCCAGTTCATCCGCCGCAAGGCCGCTGAAACCGGCGTGCGGGTGGTGGCGATCATCGGGGATGTCGGCGCTTCCGGCGGCTACTGGATCGCCTGCGCGGCCGATGAAATTCTGGCCAATAAAATGAGTATCGTCGGCTCGATCGGGGTGATCGGCGGTGGCTTCGGCGTGCATCAGTTGATCCGGCGCTACGGCATCGAGCGCCGGGTGATCACCGCCGGGGCGAACAAGCTGCGCAACGACCCGTTTTCGCCGGAGCGCGAGGAAGATGCGGTGTTCAATCGCGGTCTGGTCGATGATATCCACAACGCGTTCAAATCCTGGGTCCGCAACCGGCGCGGCAGCGCGATCGAGGGGCATGAGGCGGATATTTTCGATGGCTCCTACATGCTCGGCGAGGTGGCGAGATCGCGCGGCCTGATCGATGGGTTCGGCGATGTGCGCAGCGTGATCAACGAGCGCGCCGGCGAGAGCGCGAAGCCGGAGTTCATCGGCCCGAAAAAGAAGTTCAGCCTGATGCGCCTGCTCGGGCGCGACGCCGGCGCTGCGCTGCTCAACGCGATCGAGGCGGAGACCCTGCGTGCGCGCCTGCAATAAGCGCCGCAGCCGATGAGCGAGGCTACCACCCGACTGGATGCCGCGCTCGCGGTGCCCGACGAACATACCGCCGTGCTCGACATGGCGCGGGCCTTTCACATCGAGGATGGGCACCCGATGGACGCCGCGGCCGAAGCTGCGATGCTGGCCAGCATTCGTGGTGACGCCGCCGCGGCCCTGGCACCGACCTATGTGCTGCGGCTTGACGGCGTGATCGTGGGGTTTTTCGTACTCTCGCTCGGCTACAGCCCGGAACACGGCGGCATGGATGCGTTCATCGACGATATCTATCTGCTGCCCGCGGTGCGCGGCCAAGGCCTCGGCCGCGAGGCGGTGTCATGCGCGGTTGCCGCCGCGCGTGCGCGCGGCGTGCGGGTGATGATGCTCGAAGTCGAGAAACATAACGACCGCGCCTATCGACTTTACGCTGCGATGGGATTCGTGGACACCCAGCGTCGGCTCATGCGTCGTTATTTATAGAAACATTAACTCTGATTCAACTAACGGTTTGCGCTTGCCCACCCACCGTGGTCTGCGGCATGGTCGGGGCATCAATCAGGAGTGACCCATGGCCGACCTGCACTACCACGCCTTCCCCGAAAGTCACCATAACGCGCCGAAACACGCCCATCGCCATGAAAAACTGGCCGATGACGAGCGGGTGGAAGCGAGCGTCTACGTCAAGCCACATCCGGTCGCGACCGTGTTCACCTCGCATGAAGCCGTCCTGGCCGATCGGGCAAAGCGCCACGATCCGGACATCGCGATCATCCGGCAATTCGCGGCCGATCATGGGCTCACGGTGATCGAGGCCGATGCCCGGCGCCGCCTGGTGCGGCTGGCCGGCACCGCGAAAGCGATGGGCGAGGCCTTCAAGGTCGAACTGAACTGGTACGGCGCGGAGGGCGCGCGGTTTCGCGGCTATACCGGCGCCCTGCAGTTGCGTTCGGATATCGCCGGCATCGTGGAATCCGTGCTCGGGCTCGATACCAGGCCGGTGGCACAGCCGCGCCTGATCAAATCCGCGCAGGCGGCAGCCACCGCCTATCTGCCCAATCAGATCGGTGCGCTTTATGGCATTCCCACCCATGAAACCGGTGCGGGTCAGTGCATCGCCATCATCGAACTCGGCGGCGGCTACCATGAGAGCGACATCACCGCCTCGTTCGGCGCCATGGGGCTGACCCCGCCGACCGTGGTGGCCGTGAGCGTCGATGGGGCGAGCAATGCACCCACCACCGCGAACTCGGCGGATGGCGAGGTCGGGCTCGACATCCAGGTCGCCGGCGCCATCGCGCCCGGCGCGAAACTCGCCGTGTATTTCACGCCCAACACCGACGCCGGCTTTGCCGATGCGGTGACGGCGGCCGCCACCGATACCACCAATACACCATCGGTCATGTCGATCAGCTGGGGCGGGCCGGAATCGGGCTATTCGACCCAGGGCTTGAATACGCTGAATTCGGCCCTGCGCGATGCCGCGAGCGCAGGCGTCACCGTTACCGTCGCCTCGGGCGACAATCTCGCGACCGATGGCCAGACCGATGGCGCCGTGCATGTCGATTTTCCGGCATCTAGCCCCTATGTCGTCGGCTGCGGCGGTACCAGCATCACCGTGTCGGGTGGTGCCATCGTCGCCGAATCGGTCTGGAACAGCGGCACCAGCGGCGGTGGTGGCGGCATTTCCACCGTGTTCCCGATCCCCTCGTTCCAATCCGGCGTCACCCTGCCGGCCAATGTGAGCACCGGTGGCACCGGGCGAGGTGTGCCGGACGTCGCGGGTGACGCCGATCCCGCCACCGGCTATCAGGTGACAGTCGATGGCCAGACCTTCGCGGTCGGGGGCACCAGCGCCGTGGCACCGCTCTGGGCCGGCTATTTCGCGCTGATCAACCAGGCGCGCGGCAGCCGCCTGGGCTTCGTCAATCCGGCGCTCTATGCCCATGCGGCGGATTTCCGCGAAATCACCAACGGCAACAACATCCCCAGCGGCACGTCGCTGGGATATGACGCGGGACCCGGCTGGAACGCCTGCACCGGCCTCGGCGTCATGCGCGGCGCCGCCTTGTTCACGGCACTCAAATCAGCCGCAACGTCGCCCGTCGTCTGAGACCGGCTGGGGTAGTGCGCGGTGCGCGCGCCACCCCAGCCCGGTTCGCCTCAGCGCGTCGCCGCCGTGAGTTTGCCGTTCTGAAGGCGGAAGACGCGGTCGAGTTTTTCCACGCCGGTCAGGCGGTGGGTGATCAGCAGCAGGGTACGGCCGGCGAGGCTTTCGTTGATCGTGCTCATGAATGCCTGTTCGGTCTCGAGGTCGAGACCGGCGCAAGGTTCATCGAGGATCAGGATCGGGGCGGGGCTCAGTATGGCGCGGGCCAGCGCGAGCCGCCTGCCCTGGCCGCCTGAGAACCGACCGCCGGATTCGCCGACCCAGGCATCGAGTTGGTCGGGTCGGGCGCGCACCGTGTCGCCGATCCGCGCGGCATCGAGTGCCGACCAGAGCATCGGCTCGTCGGCGTCGGGGCGGGCCAGCAGCAGATTGTTGCGGATGGTATCGGCGAACAAATGGGTCGCCTGCGAGAGCCAGGTGATGCGGGTGTGGACATCCTGGGCGCGCAGGCGCGCGATATCGGTGCCGCCGAGGCGGATTTCACCGGCTTCGGGGGCGGCGAGTTTCAACGCCAGCGCGGCGAGGGTCGATTTGCCGGCGCCGGACGGGCCGAGCACCGCGATGCGCGCGCCGGCCGGGATTTGCAGCGAAAGATCGTCGAACACGGTGTGGCCGTCGGTGGTCCAGCGAAACCGGATGTGATCGAAGGTGAGGCTGGTGGCGGTGGGCAGCGCTGCCGCGGTTGCGGGGTCGGCGACGCGGGGCGGGGTTTCGGCGGCGGCGATCACGCGCGTGGCGGCGGCGGCGGCGCGGCCGGCGATGACGCCGGCGCGCGGCATGAAGCCCACGGTTTCGAACGCCGCGATCACGACGAAGGCGGCGATCACGATGGCGACCGGGTGGGCGCCGTGGATCAGCAGCACGGTGAGCAGGGCGCCCTGGGTGGCGAAAAACGCGGCGGCCTGCATGGCGCCGGTTTGGGCGGCGAGGCTGCGTTCGGCGGTGAACAGGCGCGATTCCTGGGACTGGACATGCGCCAGCATCCGCCCTTCGGCGCCGAACACCTTGATTTCGCGGAGCCCGGCCAGCGCATCGAGCGTCGCGGTGCGCAGGGCGCCGCCGGCTTCGGCTTCGGCTGCGGCGGATGCCCGTGCCTGCCCCATCGCGCGGATCGGCAGGGCGACGGCGGCGATCAGGAACAGGGCGAGCACGATGATGGCGGCGGCGATATCTTCGCGGCCGATCGCGACCAGCAGGATCGGTACGATCAGCACGGCGCTCAGCGCGGGGATCAGGATACGCAGAAAAACGCCGTCGAGTGCTTCGACGTCGTTGACCAGCCGCGCCAGGACATCGCCGGCGTTGCGAAAGCCGAGTCCGCCGCCCGCGCTGCGGGCGAGGTTGCCGAAGAACCAGATGCGGAGTGCCGCGAGCGCGCGGAACGTACCGTCATGCGTGATCAGCCGTTCCAGGTAGCGCAGCACGACGCGCGCGACGCCAATGATTGCGAGCGATGCGGGAACCGCCAGCGCGAGTCCGATCGCGTCCGCCCCGATCAGGTCGCCGGCGCCGGCCATCAGCGCGATTCCGGCAGCGAGCGAGGCGAGGGCAGCGATCGTGCCGATAATGAGCACCGGCCACTGGGCGCGCCA
Organism: Acidiphilium sp. 34-64-41; assembly: GCF_002282635.1. Lineage (NCBI taxonomy): Bacteria > Pseudomonadati > Pseudomonadota > Alphaproteobacteria > Acetobacterales > Acidocellaceae > Acidiphilium > Acidiphilium sp. 34-64-41. Next base: position 38,159 of record NZ_NCJX01000015.1, read on the forward strand.
GAGGGTAATGATCCGCAGGATCGGCGCGATATCGGTCATCAGGCGACGCCTTCGAGTCGGTTGCTGCGGGTGGCGCCGAGGTCGAGTTTGCGGCCGGCAAATTCATGGGCGAAGGCGGCGTGGCTGGCGAGGATGACGGTGCGGCCGATCGCGAGGCGCTTCAGACTGTCGAGCACGTCGCGTTCGGTGGCGGGGTCGAGTTGGGCGGTTGGTTCGTCCAGCAGCAGGAGTTTGGCGTCCTTCAGAAAGGCCCGCGCGATCGCGATGCGCTGGGCTTGGCCGCCGGAAAGACCGTAGCCACCATCGCCGATGCGGGTGGCGAGCCCCATCGGCAGCATGTCCGAAAACTCGGCGACGCGGGCGAGGCGGATGGCTTCGCGCAGGTCGGCATCGCTCGCTTCGGGGCGGCCGAGCCTGATGTTGTCCTCGATCGATCCGGCGAACAGGAAGGGTTTCTGGCCGATGATCGCGGTCATGCGCGCGAGGGCGGCGGGCACCAGGCTTTCGATCGGCGCGCCGTTGATGGTGATGCGGCCGGATTGGGGGCGCGCGAAGCCGAGCAGCAATTCCAGAATGGTTGATTTACCCGACCCGGAAGGGCCGACCAGCATCATGGTTTCATTGGCGGGCAGGCGGAAGCTCAGCCCGTGCAGAACCGGGCCGCGCGCCTCGTCCCAGGTGAAGGAGACGTCTTCGAAGGCGATGGTGACGCCCTGTGCCGGCACCGTGCGGATGGCGGCGGCTGCCGGCAGGCTGGGTTGTGGCTGCGGCAGGGCCACGATGTCTTCGGCGGCGGTCTGTGCGGTCATGCGGTCCTGGTAGACCGCCGAGAAAGCGCGGATCGGCGCGAAGAACTCGGGCACCAGCAGGATGCAGAACAGCGCGGTGGGGGCCAGGGCGATGTCGCCGGCGAGCAGCGGGGCGGCGAAGCGGACGGCGATGAGCACGAGCGCCGCGGCGGCGAGCAGGTCGATCATGGTGGAGTTGAGGAAGGCGACCCGCAGGATGCGCATGGTGCGGTGGCGCAGATCATCGGCGGCGACACCGAGTGCTTCGGCTTCCGCTTCGGCACGGCCGGCGAGCACAATGGTGGCGATGCCACGGATACGGTCGAGAAACCGGGTCTGCAATCGGGTCATCGCGCTGAATTGTTTGCGCGCCGCGATGCCGGTGCTGCGGCCGGTGACGGCCATGGCGACCGGCACGAGCAGGGCGGTGACCAGCAGGATCAAGCCGCTGCGCCAGTCGGCGATCAGGGCAGCGAGGATGATCAGGCCCGGGCCAAGGCTGGCGAGGCTGGTGGCGGGAATCCAGCTCCTATAGAGCCCGTCAAGTGCTTCGATCCGGTCGATCACGATGCCGGCAAGCTCGCCGGAATGGCGGTTGCGCAGGGCGGCGGGGCCGAGTGTCATGAGCGTATCGAGCGTGGCGCTGCGCAGGCGGCGGCGCGCCGTGATGCCGAGCCGGCTGGCCTGATGCTCCTGCACGACGATCAGCAGGGTACGGATGAGTGCGGCGAGCGCGAAGCCGGCGGCCGGCAGAACAATGGCACCGGCGGTGGCGTGGGTGATGGCGGCGTCGAGCAGGCTGGCGGTGCACAGGGTCTGCAAAATGGCGAGTAGAACGCCCAGCACCCCGAGAGCGATGATCGGCATGGCTCGTCGTCGGCCGTCTTTGATTTCGTGCTGAATCCAGAGTTTCGCGGGTGAACCACTGCCTGCCATGGGTGAGACATATAAAGAATATCCGGAAACTCCAACAGGGGTGACAGCGATGCCGGGAATCGTGACGCCTGAACAATAATCCGTGATCAGGGCGTGAATCTAACGAGAACATTACCGGAATATGAAAGCAATGTACATATTATCTGAGAACAGATCAGGAAAAACTCCGCCCATGATGGACGACGACGGCGGATTGGCCCAGAACCCGCTCGATCGAACGTCACGAACCAGTCACACAGCCTCAACGGAGGACCTATGGAGATCGCCCGCACTCCGGTGCAGTTGCGCGCCGCGCGCGCAGCGCTTGCCGCCGCCGGCCGGCCGGGCCTTGCGCTGGTGCCAACCATGGGGGCGCTGCACGAAGGCCATTTGTCGCTGATCCGCGCCGCGCGCGCGCATGGTGACGCGGTCGCCGCCTCGATTTTCGTCAATCCCACCCAATTCGCGCCCGACGAGGATTTTGCACGCTATCCGCGCGATGAGGCCGCCGACTGCGCGATGCTGGCCGCGGCGGGGTGCGATCTGGTCTGGCTGCCGGATGTCACCACGATGTATCCGCCGGGCGATGCCACGATCATCGAGGTCGCCGGCCCGGCGCTGCTGTGGGAGGGCGCGGCGCGACCGGGGCATTTTCGGGGGGTCGCGACCGTGGTGGCGAAATTGTTCGGCCAGGTAAGGCCGGATGCCGCGTGTTTTGGCGAAAAGGACTGGCAGCAGGTGCAGGTAATCCGCCGCATGGTCGAAGATCTGGGGCTACCCGTCGATATCATTGCGGCACCGACCTGGCGAGAGGCGAGCGGCCTAGCGATGTCGTCGCGCAACCGTTACCTGGCGGCGACCGAGCGCGCGGCCGCACCGGCTTTGTTTGCGGCCCTGACCGGCGCGCGTGATGCCATATGCTCCGGGGCACCGCTGGGGCGGAGCATCGCAGAAGGCGAGGCGGCGCTGGTCGCGGCTGGTTTCACGGTGGACTACTTTGCCCTGGTCGATGCAAGGACCCTGGAACCGCTGAACGATCGCGCGGGTGCGGCACGACTGATCGCCGCGGCGCGGTTGGGGGCGACCCGACTGCTCGACAATATCGCGGTCTGAAAATCAGCGTCTGTCGCGGCAGTCGTGATTTTGTTTAGATTTTTGAGCCGGCGCTAACGCGATTTTTACTTCCTTGCGGCATCATCATGCTCACGATGGTCCAGGTTCGGCCAGACCAAGATGGAGCAAAGTGCGTGAGCGTAATCGATTCAGGCGGTTATCAGGGGTCCGACGCAGTTGTGGCGGAGACGTCCAGCACGACGACGGATCGGCGAACCCGTGCCTCGTTGCGGCGTCTGGTCGCGGGGGAGCAACGCAAACGGGCGATGCGGCTGACTGAAGCGCTGCGCGACGATGCATTTTGCCTGCGGTTCCTGCCGCGTCAACGCCTCGCACCGACGGGGCATGCAACCGCTGGCACCGGGCTCGTGGAGTCGGACCGGATCGAGGGAGCTGAGTTATGGCTGGGCCTGCCCAATCGCCGGCGCGGACTGGTTTCGGTCACGCCGCTGCTGCGCGATCTGGACCGGCCGGTGCTGCGCGAGGACATGCTGCGCTTCACGCTCGATGCCGCGGCGGCCGAGGTCGCGATCTGGCCGGCGCATTGGCGCATCGCCGTGCCGGTGCCCAGCCGGATTCTGGTGGATGGTGGGGTGTGCGACATCGTGCTGGGGGCGCTCGCGCAGGCCGGGGTCGGCGCCGAGCGGATCGATTTCCAGATCGATGAATCAGAACTGGTCGAGGGGGGTATGGCGCTGCATCATGCCATCGGCGCGTTGCGCGAATATGGGGTCGGCGTCACCCTCGAAGGCTTTGGTGCGATTTTCGGCAGCCTCGCCTTGTTGCCGCGCCTGCCGCTGACCGGGCTCAAGCTCGATCGGCGATTGGCCCATGCGACCATGCCGGGCGATGCGGTCGATGAAACCATCCTGATCCGCGCCGCGGTCGAAATCGCGCATCGTCAGGGCGTGCTCGTCACGATCGACGGCGTTGAGACCGCGGCGGAAACCGAGCGGATCCGTGGGCTCGGGGTCGATCTGGTGCAGGGACCGTGGATTGGTCCCGCGATGCCGGCGGAAGCCATTCGGGCACGGGCGCGCGTTTCAGGTTTATGAGCCTGGCGGCAGGTCGGTAAGGCAGGGTAGGTCTTCTTTTTTGTGAACAAAAAAGAAGCAAAAAAAACTTTGTTAATTTGGGCCCGTGCCGCTTCAAACGCCCGTGCCCCAGGGTCAGAAAGTTTTTTGATGATCCCACCCGACGCCGCGGCGACCGCCGCGATCCTCGACCTCGTGACCGCGCGCGGTCACCTTAAATCGATCTGCCCGACCGATGCCGCCCGCGCTCTGGCCGACTCGGTCCCGGATCGATCGACTGACCCCGAGGCGTGGCGGCGGTTTCTGCCGCAGGTGCGCGCGGCTGCAGTGCATCTTGCGCAATCCGGCCAGATCGACATTTTGCGCAAGGGTAAGAGAATCGCGCCGGAGGCGATGCATGGCGTCGTGCGGTTCCGGCTCACGACCAATCAGGAGGAATGACGATGGGTGTTGGGCTGTTGCCGCTGCTGTTGAGCTTGGTGTTTCCCGCCTGCGGCAAAATGGGGGCGCAGGGTGTCGCGCCACCGGGCGTGGTCGATTTCGCTCATCTGACCCTGCCGAAGACGCCAAACAAAGCGCTGGCGGCGCCGTCCGGGTTCACCCCGGGTCCGAACATCGTGACGCCGCATTATAAAGTGTCGCCGACTGCGTTGTTCGCCATGGTCGGGCAGGTTGCAGCGGCGGAGCCACGGGTGTTCGCGCTCGACAGCCATCCCGCACATCTGCAGGCGGCCTGGGTCGCCCGCTCGGCCCGCGCAAATTTTCCGGATGTGATCGAGGTGGCGGTGCAGCCCGATCCCGCAGGCGGAAGTGCTTTGATCCTGTATTCCCACTCGATTTATGGCCAGTCCGATTTCGGCGTGAACGAAGCGCGGGTGAAATCCTGGCTCGGCGCCATCGCGGCGAAGGTGGCCGGCGCCCAACCATGAAATTTCTCCGCAACATCGGCCGTGCGATGGCGGATGCCTGGCGTCTCACCAAGCCCTATTTCAAATCCGAAGAAAAATTTGTCGCCTGGGGGCTGCTGGCCGCCATCATCGCGCTCAATCTGGTCTCGGTCTATCTGAACGTCCTGTATTCCTACTGGTACAAAATTTTTTACAACGCATTGCAGGCGAAGGACGAACCGGCGTTCTGGGGCTCGATCTTCACTTACCGGTTTATCAAGGGCTATCCTTGGTTCGTCCCGGGGTTTGCCGAGATTGCGGTGTTCAACATCCTGGTCGGGGTTTACGCGTTCTATTTGCAGCAGATGCTCGAGATCCGCTGGCGGCGCTGGATCACCGATAATTTCGTGAAGGACTGGCTCACCGGCCGCGCCCATTACCAGATCAGCCTGATGGCCGAAGCGGGCAGCCCGCTCGACAACCCCGATCAGCGAATCGCCGATGATCTACGCAGTTTCGTGTCGAACAACCTGTCGCTCGGCATCAGTTTCATCGCCAATATCGTCAATCTGCTCAGTTTCATCTTCGTCCTGTGGTTCCTGGTGCCGCCGCTGCATATTTTTGGCGCCGTGATCCCCGGCTATCTCGTCTGGACGGCGATCGTCTATTCGCTGATCGGCACCTATCTGACGCATGTGATCGGCTGGAAACTCATCCCGCTGAGCTTTCAGCAGCAGCAGGTCGACGCCGATTTCCGCTTCAATCTGATCCGCGTGCGCGAAAATACCGAGCAGATCGCGCTATACGGCGGCGAAGCCGAGGAAACCATTGGGCTGAAGCAGCGGTTTCATGCGATCTATCTGAACTGGTGGATGATCATGAAGCGCACCAAGGCGCTGAATTTTTTCACCATCGGCTTCAGCCAGGTGGCGATCATCTTTCCTATCCTGATTGCCGCACCGGGCTATTTCACCGGTCTTTTCACGCTTGGGTTGCTGCTTCAGATCAATAACATCTTCGGTAATGTGCAGGGCTCGTTCTCGTGGTTCGTCGGCGCCTATCCGCAGATCGTCGGATGGCGCGCGACGGTGCAACGACTCGATGGGTTCGAGCGGGCGGTGGTCGCGGCGCATGTGCAGCAGAATGCCGCCCCTGGCGGCGAGCCAGGCACTATGTTGCGCGCCGATGATCTGGCGATCGACCTGCCGGATGGCCGCAAGCTGTTCGCCCAGTCGCATCTCGCGATCGCGCGCGGTGAGCCGATGGCGATTACCGGTGCATCGGGGTCGGGCAAATCGACGTTGTTTCGGATGTTCGCGGGCATCTGGCCGTTCGGCAAGGGGCGGGTATCGCGACCGGTCGGGCGCTCGATGTTTCTGCCGCAACGCCCGTATTTCCCGCTCGGCTCGCTCAAGCGGGCGGTCGCCTATCCTTGCCAGGAATACGACGTCGCGGATCAGGATGTGCGGGCGGCGTTGGAGGATGTTGGCCTGGGATCGCTCGCGGCGCGGCTGGAGCAGGTCGATAACTGGACACTTCGGCTTTCGGGGGGTGAACAGCAGCGCCTCGCGCTGGCGCGCGCCTTGATCGTGAAACCCGATTGGCTGTTCATGGACGAGGCATTGTCAGCGATCGATGAGGCGGCGATTGGCGATCTGTTCGCGCTGCTACGCGCCCGGCTGCCGGAGACGCAGATTATTTCCATCGCGCATCAGGACAGCGTGATCAGCCTGCATGCCCGGCGCGCCCGGCTGACGCGGGGCGCTGACGGTGCGATGGAACTGATCACCGACGCCGAAAAGCTCGTCGGCGAATGAGGACCATTGCGGTTTTCGGCCATCGTGGCGCGCGTGGCCTGGCACCGGAAAACACGATCGGCGGGTTTGCCGTGGCGCGTGCCAGCGGCGTGACGGGGGTTGAGTTCGATGTCGGCCTGACCGCGGACAACTTCGCCGTGGTGCATCACGATCCAAGACTGAACGCCGCGATCGCGCGGGATGCGGCGGGTCATTATGTCGGGGCGGATGCGCCGTTGCTGCGCGGCCTCAGTCTTGCCCAACTCGCGGGCTATGATGTCGGCCGTTTGCGCGCCGGATCGGAGTATGCTGCGCGCTATCCCGATCAGGTCGCCTGCGATGGTGCGGCAATTCCGAGCCTCACTGCGGTGCTCGCCGCGCTGCGGGAGCTTGATCTGTTGATCGAGGTCAAGACGGTGCCGGATCGTCCAGCCGATACCGCGACACCTGCCGCCATGGCGACCGCGGTGATCGAGGCGCTCCGCGCGGCGGATGCGATCGAGCACGCCGTGCTGTTCGCGTTCGACTGGCGGGTGCTCCGCGAAGCGTCGGCGATCGAGCCGACGCTTCGGCGCTGCTGCCTCACCGAACCCGATACCGTCGCTCAGGGCGGATTATGGCTCGATGGGGCCGATCTAGGCGCATTCGACGGTAAGATAATCCAGGCCGTCGCCGCGACGGGGGCTGCGTGCTGGGCGCCGTTTCATGCGACCCTCGAGGAGGCCGATGTCCGCGAGGCCCAGTCGCTCGGCCTCCTTGTTCTGCCGTGGACGGTCAATGCGCCCGAGGCGCTTGATCGTATGATCGGGTTTGGTGTTGATGGGATAATCTCCGATTGGCCGGACCGGGCTCGGCTTGCCGTCGAGCACGCCGGGTGCCGGGTTGCCGCGCCAGGGTTCATTGCAGGTGTAGGCCGCCTTGTCCCAGAAATTGGCGCGCCGGGCGGCGTGGAACAGAAACTGCCGTAGCGCGGGCGCCTGCCAGCCGGCTTCATCGATCAGAACATCAATCGGCGCAAATAATTCATGCGCATGGGCAATGTTATGCGCGGCGAACTCGTCGAATTGGCGCGGTTTTAGCGCGTAGAGCACCCGCATGTCGCGCACCGGCAGAGCGACCGTGGCTTCCGGTTCGCGCTCGAACAGGCCGATGGTGCGCCAGCGCGGGATATCGTCCTGCTCCGCAACCGCGCGTTTCAGCCAAACCGCCGGGCAGGAAATCAGCAGCGAATGCAGGCTCGGCGTGTAGCGGGATCGTTTGTCGAGCAGATTCTGCAGGCTGCCACACACTTCGATTGCGAAAATATCGACGAACGGGTCAGCCGCCGTGCCGCCGAACCAGAGCCACAGCCCGTCCGGAAAGGTGCGCATGCGCGCAGCACCGGGAATTTTCAGGGAAGGTGCATCATTTTCCGAAGCCGGTCCCGGTCGGGCTTTCAGCCAGACGCCATGACCCCTTGCGTCGGCGGCCTCGAGGCCAGGGGGGGTTTGCGGCCAGGCCCGGATGCGTTCGCGTACGAAGCCGTCGAGTGTCTGAAAACCCATTATTTTGATCCATTTCTAATCGAGCCAAGGTGGTTGTGCTACCTTAGGTAGTATTCTGTAAACGGTTTCACTTGGCAAGGCGAATCCGCATCGTGCGTTGAAATTTATGAACAATCGTTCAGATAAGCTTGATGCGTCACGGAAACGTGCCTCCCTTGCGTTATCGCGCGACTTCATGACCTAATTGCCGGGAGCAGGTAGGGACGAGGTCGAACTCCAATGGATGGCATCAGTGAGCAGCAGGCGGCTGCGCGAGAGACCGCAACGCCGGCTGATGCACCGCAACGCGGGCGCAGCCGCCGGCCCTTCCTGATCCTGGCACTGGTGCTGCTCGTGCTGGTCGGTGCCGGCGTGATCTATTGGTTGCACGCGCGCAATTTCGCAACGACCGATGATGCCCAGGTCGATGGGCCGATTCATCGAATCGCCGCGCGGATCTCGGGGCAGGTCGAGTCCGTGCCGGTCCATCAGAACGAACATGTTGAAAAGGGGCAGGTCCTTGTCGTGCTCGATTCCGGGACCGAACGCGTCGCGGTCGACCGCGCGCTAGCCAAGCGCGCTCAGGCTGAAGCCGATGTCGGCACCAGGCGGGCGGATGTCGCGCAGGCGGCCGCGAATGCCGAGGTCGCTCAGGCCAATCTGCTCAAGGCGCGCCAGGATGCCGCGCGCTACCGCCGGGTCGACCCGCAGGCGATCACCAGAACCAATCTGGATGCCGCCAATGCCGCACTCCAGGCCGCGCAAGCCAAGGTCGGCGCCGCGCAACAACAGGTCACCGGCGCTAAGGCGGGGCTGGTCGCCGTCCAGGCCGCGCTGCGGGCGGCGGATGTCGGGGTCGAGAACGCCAAATTGCAGATAGGCTACACCATTATTCGCGCGCCCGCCGCCGGGTTCATTGCCGAACGCACGGTGCGAACCGGTAATGTGGTTTCGCCCGGCAACGGTCTGATGGCGCTGGTGGGTGACCGCTACTGGGTGACCGCGAACTACAAGGAGACCGAACTGGGCCGGATCAGGCCGGGCCAGCATGTCCGGGTCTATCTCGACGCAGTGCCGGGCATCGGGTTTCATGGTGTGGTCACCAGCATCCAGCGCGGCACCGGCAGCGTGTTCTCGCTGCTGCCGGCGGAGAACGCGACGGGCAATTACGTCAAGATCGTCCAGCGCGTGCCGGTGCGGATCAGTTTCGATGACAAGCGGTTGGCGCATTACGCGATTGCGCCTGGCATGTCAGCCGAACCGTATATCCGTATTCGTGCCAAATGAGTTTTCTCTATGCCAGCCGGCCGGCTCTGCCGCGCTCGGCGGCCGGTGTTTACAACCCGTGGCTGATCGTTGCGATGATCGCGCTGGCACCCTTCATGGAGGTGCTGGATACCACCATCGCCAACGTCGCCCTGACCCATATCGCCGGCTCGCTCGCGGTCAGTCCAGAGGAAAGCACCTGGGTGCTCACCTCCTATCTGGTGTCGAACAGCATGATCCTGCCGATCACCGGCTGGCTCGCCGCGGTGCTCGGGCGCAAGCGCTTGTTTTTGATCTGTATTGCGCTGTTCACGGCAAGCTCGGTGCTTTGCGCGTTTTCAACCTCGCTGACCATGCTGATCGTGGCGCGCGTGTTGCAGGGGCTGGGCGGCGGTGGGTTACAACCGATCACGCAGTCGATGTTTGCCGACACCTTTCCGATCGAAAAACGCGCGCAGGTGTTTGCGGTCTATGGCGTGGTTATCATTGTCGCCCCCGCGACGGGTCCGATTCTCGGTGGTTGGCTGACCGATCATCTGTCATGGCACTGGGTGTTTTTGATCAACCTGCCGGTCGGGCTGATCGCATTCACCTTGATCGCTATTTTCGTCAACGAACCCGCCGTGCTGGTGCGCGAGCGCGCGGCGCGACTGGCGGCGAAGCTGCGGTTCGACTGGTTCGGGCTCATTCTGGTCGCCACCGGCTTCGGCGCGTTGCAGATATTTCTCGACAAATTCTCGCTCGATGATGGTTTCGGTTCCACCTTCATCTGCGAATTATTCGTGGTCTGGACCGTCTCGCTGGTCACGCTCGGCGTGTGGGAATGGGGGCACCCCGAGCCGGTGGTAAACGTGCGGATGTTCAAATACCGCAATTTCTCGATCTCCTGCATCATCATGTTCGTGATCGGATTCATCTTGCTCAGCACCACGCAATTGCTGCCACAACTGACGCAGACACTGCTGGGCTACTCATCCCAGACGTCAGGTTTTGCGCTGGCGCTCGGCGGTTTGGCGACGATCGGGTTGATGCCGGTGGCCGGCATCGTGACCGGGCGGTTCATTTCGGCCAAGGTGTTGCTGATCGGCGGGTTGGTGGAAACCGGCATCGCGCTGATGCTGCAGTCGCATCTGGCGCCCGATGTTTCGTTCTACACCATTTCGCTCGACCGTGTGCTGCAGGTGATTGCGCTGCCGTTCCTGTTCATTCCGATCTCGGCGTTGTCCTATGTCGGCGTGCCGCCGGCGCGCAATGGCGATGCCTCGGCGATCATCAACCAGGTCCGCAACATCGGCGGCAGCATCGGCATTTCCTACGTCACGACGATGCTCGCGATCCGCACCCAGTTTCATCATGCCAGGCTCGCCGATGCGATCACACCGTATGTCAGCCTGCACGGCCAGACACTTCCCCAGATCACTGCTGCCGTGCAACATGAGGCAGCATTTATGAGCTATCTCGATTTGTTCCATAGTCTCGGCCTGGTCGCGTTGCTGATCTGGCCGATCATTCTGTTGCTCGGCGCGCCCGCCAAGGCCGGCCGTGGCAAGGGGCCTGCGAAAGGAGTGTCGTATGAGGTTTGAATCTGTCCGTCACCGGTTGCGATGGGGAACTGTCCTGGGGGCGGGGCTGCTCGCCGCATCGACGCTCGGTGGCTGTGAGTTGGGGCCGAACTTCCATAATCCCCATCCGCACACAGCCGCATCGTTTCTCGACAATCGGCCGGCGATTACCGCGCCCAACGGTGTCAGCCAAGGGAAGGTCGATCTCGCATGGTGGCGGAGCTTCGGCGATCCCGCGCTGACCAACCTGGAGACCCAGGCGATCCAGCAGAATCTGGACGTGCGGATCGCAACCCAACGTCTGGCCGAGGCACAGGCGCAGGCGCAGATCGAGGGGGCGACGCTCTATCCCAACCTGAATTTCGCCGGTTCGTTCACGCGTGAGGGGCCGAGCAAGAAGGGCGTGTTTACCGCGCTCAGCGGTTCGGGTTCCAACACCAGCACGAGCACCAATGCCGGCTCGACCGCTGGCGGCTCTGCAAGTTCGATCGGCGGCGGCGGCATTCCGGGCTCGGCGATCCAGCCATTCAACCTGTTCCAGTACGGGTTTTCCTCGGTGTTCGATTTCGACCTGTGGGGCAAGAATCGCCGGGCGGTTGAAGCCTCGCTCGCCGCCGTGCAGGCCTCGCGCGATGCGCGCCGCGCCGTGCTGCTAAATACCGAGGCCGAGGTGGCGCAGACCTATGTCAATCTGCGTGCCGAACAGACCGTGATGCAAATCACGAAAGACAATTTGAAGAGTGCTGACCATATCGCGGGCCTGACCGGTCAGCGCGCGCAGGCCGGGCTTGCCAATGCGCTCGATGTTGCGGATGCCCGGGCGCAGGCGGCCTCAATCCGGTCGAAACTTCCTGCGCTCGAAACCGCGATCGATGCGGATATCAACCAGTTGAGCCTGCTGCTTGGGCGCGGCCCGGAGGCGTTGCGCGCGGAATTGATCACCGCGGCACCGGTGCCTGCGGTGCCGCCCGTGGTGCCAATCGGCCTGCCCTCCGCGTTGTTGCAGCGCCGGCCGGACGTGCGCGAGGCTTCGGCCAAACTGCATGAGGCGACCGCGGAAATCGGCGTTGCCAAGGCGGATTTCTTTCCGGATGTCTCGCTCTCCGGCTCGGTCTCGCTGCAGGCGCTGCAGTTCTCCAACCTCAACCAGTTGGCGGCGGTGACCTATGCGATCGGGCCGCAGATTACCCTGCCGCTGTTCGAGGGTGGCAAGCTGAACGGCCAGTTGCATCTGCGCACCGCCGAGCAGAAGGCTGCCGCGATCGATTACGCCAAGACCGTGCTCACGGCGTTCCATCAGGTCGATAATGCGCTGACCGCGTATGATCAGGAGCAGAACACCTTCGCGGCGTTGAAGACCGATGTCGCGGAGAGCCAGCGCGCGCTTGGCTTGGCGCAGGAGCGCTACCGGGAGGGCCTGGCCGATTACCTGCAGGTGTTGACGGCGCAGCAGAGCGAGTTGGCGGCGAGCCAGTCCGAGGCCGAGAGCCTGGCTCAGGTTTCGACCGATCTGGTCAAGCTGTATCAGGCGTTGGGCGGCGGGTGGGAGCAGACCTATCCGGCGGCGCCCAGGTCTTAAATCCGGTGGAGCGAAAACGGCTCCGGAATATCCCGGAGCCGTCGACGCACGATGAATCGTTTGGTCTGTGTCAGACCGACTTCCGGCGGCGGCGCGCCACCAGTCCAAGACCAAGCAGCCCGGTCCCCAGCAGCATAAGGCTGCCAGGCTCCGGCACGTTGACGCTCAGAACGGCAGGCAGGCCGTTCGCTTCGACGTAGTAGAGGTCGTAGGCACCGGCGGTTGCCGGCGGCGCCAAGCTGCTGAGCGTCTGCGATGTCGGCGCAGAGTCGCTCGTCGGTAGTAGATCGTTTGACGTGTTGCCGGCCGCATACAGGCTCACGCCATCATCATGCGTAATGCCGGTTACAGTATTGGCGCTGTTAAACGTGATCTTCATGAAGGTCGTATCGCCAAATCCGCTGCTGCTCAGGTCTGCGGAGAGCGCCCCCACATTTCCGGTCGTGAAGTTGGTCAGCGTGCCGCCGCCTGATGTAAAAAAATTGTCAATAGTGTTGGTGGTGGCGTCAAAATTTAGAGCGCCGGTGTATGTAAAGGCGGCGAGCGGGGCCGTCGCGCCCAGCGGGTTGGTCGGCAAAGCCTGCTGAGACGAGGCCCCTGAGTTGTTGGTTGCGGTGTGCGTCAAGTGATAGATTGTTACCTGAAACGACCCATCAAGCAACCCGGCATTCGCTGTACCGATAAAGCCAAGTGCTGCAACGGTACCCGCCAGTAACAATGTTCGAAATTTTGTCATTTTACCCTCCCACACAATGAGAAAGATGCTTCCTCTACGGAATCACCGCGCATCCAACCCGGAGCGCATAAAAGTCGTTGCACAAAACGTGCCATGTGAGACGATCAGGAATTTCAAGTATTTGTAGCATCTCAATTAGTGAGATGTAAAAGACTCCGACAGGAAATCATCTTCATTCAATTTACAATTGTAAACTTTAGGCGGCAATGCACTGTTTACGTGTAATGGCTACTTCGCTAACGATTTCATAACTGCGACGTCGTGCGCCATGATCGTGGATCTGCGCAGTGATCATCAATTCATCGGGACGGAATTCGGTAATGAACCGGCCGAGGCCCGCGCTGATTGTGTCCGGCGCACCGACGATGGAGTGAACCAGCGCGTGGTCGAGCTGGGCCTTCTCCATCGGGGACCAGATGTCCTGCATCACGGCGGGGGCGGGCAGTTTTCCGGGCCGACCGCGACGTAGGTTGATGAAAGCCTGTTGCAACGATGTGAAGAGATGGGCTGCCCGTGCATCGGTTTCAGCGGCGATCACATTCAGGCCCAGCATCGCGTACGGCCGCGCCAACTGGGCAGAGGGCTGAAAGCGGGTGCGATAGATCTGCAGCGCCTGGCGCAGCAAATCGGGCGCGAAATGCGAGGCGAACGCAAACGGCAAGCCGAGTGCCGCCGCGAGTTCAGCACTGTAGGTCGATGATCCCAGCAGCCAAATCGGCACATCGAGCCCGGCGCCCGGCACCGCGCGCACGGCTTGGTCGGGCGGGGCAGGGCGGAAATAGCTTTGCAGTTCGATCACATCATCGGCGAATCTGGTTTCGCTGCCCGCCAGGTCGCGCCGCAGGGCGCGCGCCGTGCGCTGGTCGGTTCCAGGCGCACGGCCGAGGCCCAGATCGATTCGGCCGGGATGCAGGGCGGCCAGCGTGCCGAACTGCTCGGCAATCACCAGCGGTGCATGGTTCGGCAACATGACGCCGCCGGAGCCGACGCGGATGGTGCTGGTGGCTGCGGCAACATGCGCGATGACCACCGCGGTAGCCGCACTGGCGATACCCGGCATGTTGTGGTGCTCGGCCAGCCAATAGCGGTTAAAACCCAGCCGCTCGGCGTGACCGGCGAGGTCTGCGCTGTTGCGCAGGGCATCTCCCGCGGTTGACCCTTCAGGGACCGGGGCGAGGTCGAGGACGGAAAACGGGATCGGACTCATAGCTTACACATAGGCCGGAGTCCGTCCCGCCGTCAGGCATAAAAATGTATAAGCCTCATGCCGCTTTGCGATGAACCATGGCCGTTTGCAGGTTTTCATCGAGTTTCGCGAGGAAATCCTGAGTGGTCATCCAAGGCTGATCCTTGCTGATCAGGCTCGCCAGATCCTTCGTCATGAAACCAGCTTCAACGGTTTCAACGCAAACCCGCTCCAGCGTTTCAGCAAATTCCGTCACATCCGGTGTCTCGTCGAACTTGCCGCGATAGGCGAGTCCGCGCGTCCAGGCGAAAATGCTGGCGATCGGATTGGTGCTGGTCGGCCGGCCTTTCTGGTGCTCGCGATAGTGCCGGGTTACGGTGCCATGGGCGGCCTCGCTTTCGATCGTCTTGCCATCCGGGCTCATCAGCACCGATGTCATCAGGCCAAGGCTGCCGAACCCCTGTGCGACGATGTCGCTCTGCACGTCGCCATCATAGTTCTTGCAGGCCCATAGATAGCCACCGTTCCATTTCAGCGCGGAGGCGACCATGTCGTCGATCAGGCGGTGTTCATAGGTCAGGCCATGCTTGTCGAACTCGGCCTTGAATTCGGCATCGAAGATCTCCTGGAACACGTCCTTGAACATGCCGTCATAGGCTTTCAGAATCGTGTTTTTGGTCGAGAGGTAGACCGGGTAGTTGCGCAGCAGGCCATAATTGAAGCTGGCGCGGGCGAACCCTTCGATCGAGGCCTTGGTATTGTGCATGCCCATGGCGACGCCGGGGCCTTTGAAATCATGCACATCGAGAATCATCGGCTTGCCGCCATCGGCGGGGATATACGACAACTGTACCTTGCCGGGCCCAGGGATTTTGGTTTCGACCGCGCGGTAGATATCGCCGTAAGCGTGGCGGCCGATCACGATCGGCTCGGACCAGTGCGGCACCAGGCGGGGGACGTTGCGGCAGATGATCGGCTCGCGGAAAATCGTGCCGTCGAGAATGTTGCGGATCGTGCCGTTCGGGCTGCGCCACATCTGCTTCAGGCCGAATTCCGCCACGCGTGCTTCATCGGGCGTGATGGTGGCGCATTTGACCGCGACGCCGAATTCCTTGGTCGCATGGGCGGACTCGACCGTCACCTTGTCATCCGTCGCGTCGCGATGCTCGATGCCGAGATCGTAATATTTCAGATCGATATCGAGATACGGGAGGATCAGTTTTTCCTTGATGAACCCCCAGATGATCCGGGTCATTTCATCACCGTCCATCTCGACGATCGGGTTCTTTACCTTGATCTTTGCCATGTCTCGCTCCTTGCCCGGCCCTGGGCTGCCGATGGAATCATTCGATTGGCGTTCTCTATCACCGATTGAGGGCCGGGCAAGCTAGTGGACGGCAGATCAGGGGTGTTTTACCAACGGCGCAGATTTGGAGGGTTTGATATGGCTGCGAGCATGGGTCACGCGAGCGACTGGGATCGGGATGCGGCATTGACTGCCGCACGGATATTGCTGGAGATCAAGGCGGTGAATTTCCGCCCAGAGGAGGCTTATACCTTCACCTCGGGCTGGAAGGCGCCGGTTTATATCGATTGCCGCAAGATCATCTATTTTCCACGCGCGCGGGCAAAAATCTGCGAACTGGCGGTTGAAAAACTGACGCGGCAGATCGGATTCGAAACGATCGAGGCAGTGGCCGGCGGCGAGACGGCGGGGATTCCCTACGCGGCCTGGATTGCCGACCGGATGGCATTACCGATGGCCTATGTCCGCAAGAAGCCAAAGGGGTTCGGCCGGAATGCGCTGATCGAGGGTGATGTGCCGGAGGGGAAGAATACGCTGCTTGTGGAAGACCTGACCACGGACGGCGGGTCGAAAATCCAGTTCGCCAACGCGCTGCGCGACGCCGGAGCAATCTGTGATCATGTGTTCGTCGTATTTTTCTACGGCGTGTTTCCCGGCAGTCTGAACAAGCTGGCAGAAATGGGTATTTCGCTGCATCACCTCTGCACTTGGTGGGATGTGCTGGAGGCCTGCCGCGGCGGCGATTACTTCCCCGAGGCGACATTGACCGGCGTGCGCAAATTTCTGGAAAACCCGGTCGCCTGGTCGGCCGCGCATGGCGGTGTCAGTAGCGCCGAAGAAGCGGCCGCCCATAAGGCGGCGAAGTGATTATTGCGTCAGGCGGATGGTGCTGCTGAGCGCGGATTTCAGCATGGCGTTCATCGCCGTGCTGATCGCGGCGGCATCATTGGCGATATAGAAGTCGGTGGGTGATGAGGCGCAGGCTTGCAGGGCCGCTTCATCGGGCGACATTGCGTTGGCTGACGGCGTGTTGCCATTGTTGGTCACAGCTGTAACCTGGGCGAAGTCTATCGGTGCCGGTGATGTCCAGCTTTGTGTAACGTGCGGAAAGTCTTCGGTGAAATATGGTGTCGGGTTTGGTACTACTTCGCCTGATTCTTTGCCCTCATACCATGTGTTCGGAACGGGATTATAGACGACATATAAGACGTAAACTGTAAAGCCGAGTTTCTTGAATTGTTTGCATACACCCGGGTTAGGCGTGATCGTATCGTTTTCGGCGGCGACACCGGTCATTTCACCAAGAACTCGAGGGTGTGAATCCGAGTTGTCTTCCATGCCGTCGCTGACGATAAAGATATCTTTTTGGGGGCTGGCGGCGGTGTTACCGGAGCCGGCCCGCGAGATTGCCGGGCCAAACGAGCCGCCGTTCGCGTAGGTGCCGCTCAGAAGGTCTTTGACTGACAGAACCAAGTCCGTGTTTCCATATTGCGCACTCGATTGGACCGGAGGTTCCACAGTCTCGCTTTTGTTCTTGTTCCAGTCGATCGCGTCGACCGCACCAAGTGCTCCCGACAGGTCGGTTGACGCTTCCTGCATAGTATTTGTGCCACTTGCCTGCGAGTTAGGAAACAGCGGTTCGATGTCGTTGTTGAATTGATAGATGCCGACCGCAAACTGGTCAGGCGCCTGCTCGTTGGCTTTCATCGAGGCGATGACGTTTTCGGCGGCGCTGAGTACAACATCAAGCCGAAGTTCGACGCCGAGGGACCGGGCTATCCCGTAATAATCCTGGGTGTTCGGATCGGAGTGGCAAGCAAAACCGCATGGGGCAAAGGGGGTGTGATTGTAGCCGCTGGCACATGAACCATTGAGGTTTGATGCAGAGCCACCTGAGTCGTAGTGATCCACTGTGTTCATATCGATATCGAGCGGACTGTTGTTATCGTAAGCGTTTGTGCTGTTTGCGCCCGTATTTGACCAACCACTCGGGATGCAGACGGTATTCCGTTCAAGCGTCGTGATGGCTTGCGGTGTGGCACCGATCAGCATCGACGATGAATTATCCAACAGCATCAGGATTTCGACATAGGAATAGGTCGATAGCGCACCCGCAGTACCTGTGATTTTCCAGTTGGCAGTGCTGGAGAACAGAGGATCGAAAAACGGCGGGTAGATGCCGGTGTAGGCGACGGTTGCGGTAAAACCGGCCGGGTTGGCGGGGGAGAGATTGGTGTTGGATTGCACGGTGACGTCCGGGTTGGTGGAACCGGTGACGCTGGCGGTCGGCAGCGTGCCGAGTTGGGCCCAGAACCACGCGGCACCAGCGGTTTCGCCGACCGCATCGGCATCAGCAATGGCGGTGTCGGCCGCAACCGGCGGGGTTTCGTTGATTTCGGTCGTGTAGGTTTCGGTGGCGGCCCGGATCGCATGGGTGGCGGCGGCATCGGCCGCGAGGCTGATCTGTGCCCGCGCCTGCACGTAGAACGAGAAATCGATCGACAGCGCCACCAGCATCGCCATCGGTACCAGCGAAAAACCGAAGATGATCGCGATTGCGCCGTGCCGGTCTCGCACGAAAAGGCGGATCGCCGCGATCATGTGCCTGGCTCCGCATAATTCGGATTGACGCAATATGATCCACTCGGCGCGTTCTGGAGCCCCGTAAGGGTCGTGTACTGCTGGTCCGCCAATAATGGCGTCGCGTTGCCGTTGGCGTCCACCGATGCAGCTTTCACGCTGCGTACCGGCCAGAAACCGATCGCCAGAAGGTAGAACGGCGTCTTCGTATAGGTGAGCAGAAGCGGCTGATATTTCACGGACGCGTCGACCACGAGGATCGGGTCCGGCCATGATGTCGCGTTGGTCGTGACACCCTGAGTGGGCAACGTGGCAAGCGCGGCGCTGGGCGTCGTGCCGAGCGGGTCGCCGGCTGGAGGCGTCTGTCCAAGCGCCTGACAACCGCGTTGACCCAACAGTCCTTCGTACGGCACAAGCCCGCTGTCGCCGCCGGTATAGGCCACGCTCCAGACCACATTGGCGGTATAATTGCAGGTGACGCCGGAGCCTGGAACGCATCCCGTAGTGGTCGGCTCAAACACCACTGCGGAAATCGTCACACCGGTATCGCCGGCGCCGTACCCCTGTTGACCCGCGCGCAACGCCGGAATCTCGGCGAAAATGGTCGAGGCCTCGAACTGCACCTGCGCGTAGGTGAGCGATGTCGAGCCATCGGCCTGCACCGCGAGGCTGCTGGCCGAAGCGGCGATACTGTGCGCGGCGGCATAGACCTCCTGGTTGATGATCATCGGTTCGGAGAGTTCATACACACCGAACACCAGCGCCAGCATCAGCGGCAATACCAGCGCGAACTCTAGCGCCGCGACGCCCCGATGGTCATCCACGATTATAGACCGTCTCAGCATGGGGCCGACGATACCGTCGGCGCAAATCCCTCGGTCTCGAAACCGGCGGTGGCCAGCAGCGGCGTCACCGAGATGCCATGATAGGTCACCACGCTCCCGAGCAACAGCCCCATGAAGCTCGGCGCGGTATAGATCACGCTGACCAGAATCGCCTCATTCGGGCCGGCGTTGCAAAACCCCGTCGCCGCGCCGCTCGTTGCGCATTGGCTTGGCCCGATGTCCGACCCCGCACCGCCGTAATCGCCGAGCTGCAGATTGCCCCCCACGATCGGCAGGGTGCCGGTCGTGGCATCGTAGAAATCGCTGCATGTATTGGTATCGATCTGTTCGACACGGACATAGATGTCGTTGCAGTTGACCAGCCCATAGGTGTTGGGGCAGACCACACTGCTGATGAACTGGCTCTGACTGGTCACCACCGGTGCCGTGCCGGTCTGCATCTGCCGCGCGGTGGCCTGCACCGCATTGTTCAACACTTCATTGGTGAACAGAGCGTAGGCGACATTGAAGACGAACAGCAGAGCCAGTAGAAAGATTGGCCCGACCAAGGCAAATTCGAGCGCAAAGGCACCTCGCCGATCCGCGCCCAGCGGCGCATAACGAGCCCCTAAACGGACGCGGTCGTTCGAGCGGCGTTCATCCATGAACGCATCGCTATCAAAAAATACTTAACCGATGGTAAGCGCATTCGCGGCCGCCGCGCTCAACCCGGCTCGATCCGCAGATGCGGCCATCGGCGCAGATAGCTGCCGCATTTCTCGGCAAACCGCGCCGTCAGTGTGACATCCGGGTTCGGCCGCAAGACGCCCGCAGCGATATCGTCGAGCCCGAACGGCGCAAACACGCGCCCACATCCCGCCCTGACCCCGACGCAGGTGCCGCGCACCAGAAAGCGCCCGATGCCATCCTCGCTCGACCGCAGCGCCGGGTAATCGGTGCCAAATCGGTCACGATACCATAAATGCACCCGCGCCTGATTTTTCACCTCGACGGTCACGTCAAGGTCGGCACAGGCATTGGCCACGCGGCGGATCACGCGGTCCTCCGCATCCCATGAAAGATCCGCCGGATCGTGATAGAACAAATCGTAGTCACTGATCTGTTCGCCGGGCGGCCGCCCCGTCTGGAGATTCCAAACGGTCTGGAATAGGCAGCCCGCCGCGAGCCAGGCCTCGCCGAGGCCAATGGCGGGCAACCGCTCTAGCAGCGCGCGGTTGGCACCGTTCTGAAGGATGATGTCAGTGAACGCCGCCGGGTTCATCGCCGTCAGAAAATACCAGCCGCGATGTTGATGGTCAGCGCCAGGACAACGGTGTTGAACATATACCCAATCAACCCCTGCAATGTGGCAAGTCGGCGCATCTTGCGCCCGGTGATGTTCACATCCGACACCTGGAACGTCATGCCGAGCACGAAGGAAAAATAAATGAAATCCAGATAATCCGGCGCATCCTCGCCGGGGAAGTTCAGCCCGCCCTCGGGCCCCGCATCGGTATCGGCGTAATATTCATGCGCGTAGCGGTAGGCAAACGTCACCTGGGTCATCAGCCAGGACGCAATCAAGGTCAGGCCGACCAGCGCGACATATTCGCCGTGATGGCCCTTCAGCTTGGCGAGGCCGGAAAAAATCACGATCGCGGTAAAACTCATGATCGTGCCGATCAGCGTCAGCGCGAACAGCGTCCATTCACCCTCTTCCTGCCGGGCCGCGTCAGCCGCGATCCTTTTATGATCGGCGCTGGTGAAATGAACCGCCGCCAGAACCAGGAAGGCGGCGACGAAAATATCCCAGGCGAGCACGCCGCGCGTGGTCACGGGCAAACCCTGCGGCAGAAACGGAAACGCGATCAGCCCGCACACTAGCCCGGAGAACAAACGCGGACGAACACGGATGATGCGTAGCGGCAGGATCGGCTGGGACATGCCCCGTTAATAAACGACCGTGCTGTAATAGCCAGATGTCTCATGCCGGCGCAGGTCGCAGCGGCCAGCTTCGAACGAGAGCGGTGCGACATCGGGCGGGCAATAATGCGTGACCACGCTGCGTCGCGTCGCATTGTTCAAAATCGGCTTGCCACCGTGCGCGAGGTCGGCATGCCAGATCAACACGTCGCCCGCTTTGGCAAGCAGACATTCCTCGCGCAGGCCACGTTCCTCGGCATGACGGATGATGGTGCGGCCGTGCTGTTCTTCCACCTCGTGCAGCGAATGGTCGCCGGCGATGTTCATGCGCATCGCCTCACGCAGGCTCTTGTAGCGCTCGGCATAGATGAAGTCGGGTGCCTGCTGGCTGCCGGGGAAATACGCAAGCTCGCCGGCACCTTCCGTCACGTCTTCAAGCGCGATCCACGATGCGGCGAATCGGCGCGCCTGCGAATACACCACATAGGCGGTGTCCTGATGCGCCGGCTGAGCGGCACCGCGCAGGAAGCCGAGACTTTGCGAGGCGAGCGGCGGCCGCTCGAAGATCAGGTGCAG
Organism: Acidiphilium sp. 34-64-41; assembly: GCF_002282635.1. Taxonomy (NCBI): domain Bacteria; kingdom Pseudomonadati; phylum Pseudomonadota; class Alphaproteobacteria; order Acetobacterales; family Acidocellaceae; genus Acidiphilium; species Acidiphilium sp. 34-64-41. The sequence continues at coordinate 59,753 of NZ_NCJX01000015.1, forward strand.
GAAGCGCAGAATGGCGGGCGCAAACATCAGGTCGCGCGTCGCTTGCGAATGCCAGTGCAGATCGAGCGCCTTTGCCGGCCGCGCATTGATTTCGGGCCGCCACAGCATATCGTTGGGGCTCAGGCTCAAGCATTGGAACAGTAGCGACGGCATGCCGCCCTGATAGGCACGGTCGAGATCGGTGCAGGCGGCATCCAGCAGATGGGCCTGAATCGCGCCGGGCAGAATGACGTAGCCATTGGTAACCCAGTCGCGCAGCAAACCGGCATCGGCATCGCTCAGCGCACCGATCGCATACCGGCCGGCGATCGTGTCGCCGGCGTCCGGCGCACCGGTCCACGTCCTCCCGAACCGGGCCGTCATGCGCGACGGATTTTCCGGCCGCGGTGCGCAGGGGTTCGGCAGGTAGCCGCGATAACGGCCGATCCGCCGCCAATGATCCCAGGCATCCCGCGCGCGGCCGTTTTCGATGTCCCTCGTGACAATCGGGTAACTCCGGCCATACCACGCGGCGTCGAACACCGGCGCGCAGATGCGACCTTCGCCGCGGCCGTGGAGTCGGTAATGGTGGTAGCCGTTCACGAAATATCCCGCAGCGACGCCGTTGACCACCTCGGGATTGACCATCAGATAATAGTCTTCGTCGTACCGCTCGTCCGGCTGCTCCAATCCAGCGCCATCATCCTGAGTCACGTCGTCGAGTAACGAGAAACCAACCTCGTCCGCAACACTCTAACTCATGGCCTTTGTGTCCGCTGAAGGCTCCACACAATCCAATTCGACACGGCAACTTGATATTGGATTCGATGGTATCGGCGGAATTTGTCGAGCGCAACGATCAAGTTGATCGGCGCCCTAACCGCTCATCAGCGCCCGATACGACATCTGATCGTCATGAAGCTTCCGAAACACCCGATACTTGCGATCGTGGTACGACCGCAGCGCCGCATCCGGCGCGATCGCCTCGCCACTGCGGCTCATCGCGCCCATCGCGCTCCGCACATCCGGATACGCGCCGCCCGCAACCGCACCCAGAATCGCCGCCCCGAGCAGAACCGCCTCAGGCTCCGCCGGCAGAACAATGCGGCAGCCCGTGGCATCGGCATGTTCGCGCAGAAACACCGGATTCTTGGTGCCACCACCGGTCGCGAAAATCGTATCGATCGCGTATCCGCTATCGTTCATCGTCTCGATGATGTGGCGGGTGCCGTAGGCAACCGCCTGGATCGTCGCGAGATAGAGACGCGCGCAATCCTCCGGCGTGGCGGACAGCGTCAGGCCGCTGATCATGCCGCGCAGCGTGGCATCGGCGCGCGGTGAGCGATTGCCGTTGAAATCCGCCAGCACGTGCAGATCCGCCGTGAGCGGTGCCAACGCCGCCCCCCCGGCCTGACCCTCCAGGATATCGTTCAGCACTCGATAAACCGTCTGCCCCCGAGCGCCTGCCTGTTCGGCGAGCGCCGGATAGGCCGCGTGCGTGCCGATCACATGATCGACCAGCGCGCCGGTCGCCGATTGCCCGCCCTCGTTCAGCCAGAACCCGGGGATCATCGCGGAAAAATATGGCCCCCACACGCCTGGCACGAAGGCGGCGTCCCGCGTCACCGCCATGTGACAGGACGACGTGCCGCCGATCAGCGCAAGGCGCGTGCGCAGCGCCGCATCGTCGGGCGAGACCCCATCGAACGCCGCGCCGATCACCCCGATTCCACCGGCATGGGCATCGATCGCGGACGTGCCGACCGCGATTCCTGCTGGCAGCCCGAACGCCGCGGCCGCATCCCTGCTCAACCCGCGGCCGAGCGGCGTGCCGATCGGCAGGATTGTGGTGCCGATTCTGGCAAACCCTTCATCGGCGAGGTCGCCGAGCCCGATCGCGCGGATGAATGCCTCGTCCCACCGGTTTTCATGGCCGCGATAGGTCCATTTGCACACGGTCGAACACAGCGAGCGGGATGCATCGCCGGTGGCACGAAACGTCAGGTAGTCCGGCAGGTCGAAAAAATGCGCCGCGCGCCGCCAGGTTTCCGGCGCGTGCTCGCGCAGCCAGAGCAGTTTCGGCATCTGCATTTCAAGCGAGATGCGACCCCCGACATAGCGCAGCACGTCGTGCTCGCCGGCATTGATCGCATCGGCCTGCGCCAGCGCCCGATGATCCGCCCATAAAATGATATCCTGCTCGGGCGCGCCATCGGGATCGACGCTGAGTGGTGCTGCGTTCCCATCGAGCACCACCAGCGAACAGGTCGCATCGAACCCAATGCCGCGCACCGTGATATCATGCCCCGCCGCCGCCACCGCGGCGCGCACCGCATCGCACACGGCCGCCCAGATATCGGCGCTCGACTGCTGGATAAAATCCGCGCGCGGGCGCCACGCGCGGATCGGGCGGACCGCGCTGCCGCGCATCACGCCGCCCAGGCTGAACACGCCCGCCCGCGCGCTGCCAGTCCCGACATCGATGCCGATGACGCAGTCCTTGTCGAGAGAATTCATCGCTGCCTGTCTCCGGCCGTGATCAGATGGTTGCCGCCGTCGCGATAAACCGATCGAGCGTGGCGAAATCCTCGATCCCTTCCATGCCGCCTTTTTTCGAGGCCGCCAACGCGCCGGCAGCATTGGCGTAGGTCAGCGCGCGCTCGGTGGTCATGCCGTTCAGCAGGCAGGTGACGAACGCGGCATCGAAACAATCACCCGCACCGGTCGGGTCAGCCTCTTCGATCGCGAAGGCTGGCAGATCGAAACTTTCGGTCCGGCTGCGGAAACTCACACCCTTGCGGTTGCGCTTGTGCACCACCATCCGGATGCCCATGCCGAGCAGCTCCTCGATCGCCGCGCGTTCCGAGCGGGCTTCGGTCGGCAGCAGGATTTCCGGCCCGGACGGCATAAAGATATCGGTATAGCCGAGCATGAATTCCAGCCCCGCACGCATTTCCGGAATCGTCAGCATTTCCTTGCGGATATTCGGATCGAACGAGATGACCGCGCCATTTGCCTTGGCAAGCTCGATCGCCTTTTTCATTTCATCAATAATGTGAAACGAAAACAGCGACGTGCCCATGATGTGAAAATGCGCGCATTGCGCCAGCATGCCGCGCGCCGCCGCGTCGATGCAGATACGCCCGGCGGCGCTGCGCTTGAGGTTGAACACAAAATCACGATCGCCATCCTCGCGATAGCGCACGAAGGCGCTTGCGGTGACCTGGTCGGGATCGACACGAACGGCGCTGACATCGACTCCATCGTGCTTCAGCCGGTCGACGCACAACCAGCCGAAATCATCATCGCCGACGCAGGAAATAATCCCCGCATCAGCACCCAACCGGGCAGCCTGGGCGGTGAAGGTCGCAGGCGCGCCGCCCGGAAACGGGCCAAGCAAGCGCCCTGGTTCGCGAAACCCCTGCCCCCGATCTTCCGCGAGAATATCGACCAGGATTTCGCCCATAGTCACGATCATTCCGGCCATCGCAACGCAATCACGGCATGGCTCCCGTACTATGCACACGCCGGGCGGTTGTGCGGACGAAATTGGAAAAATGCGCCTCGCCACCAGCATCGGACTCTATCGGGCGAAACCCGGCATCCAGCAGAATGTCGCGTGCGCGATTGCTGGGCGGTCCGGGCAGAATGATGTCGGTCGCAATGCCCAGCGGCAATTGGGCGGCCCGCCGCTCCAGCGAGAGCGCGGGATTGCCGACCAGTACAATGCTGCGTTCGGCGCGCCGGGCCGCCGCATCGCTCAGGCGTTCTGCTGCCTTCGAGGTCAACAAAAGCGCTGCGTCGGCGGAGAGCGCATCGGCGTCGAGTACGGCCCATCCGAGCGGGTAGTGATCGAGGCTGCGCACAGCATTGCCGCCCTCGAAACTGCCGCTCTCCGCACCAATCTCGCCGCCAAGACAGTATATTCGCGCATCAAGGCAGGTGCGCGCCAGCGCAATTGCTTCGACATTTGTCAGCAGCACAGCAATGCCCGGAATATCGGCAAGCCACGGAATGATCTGCGTGGCCAAGGGGCCGGGGCCGATCAGTACGGTCTGGTCCGCGCCGATCAACCCCTGCGCGCGCCGCAGCATCGGGATGATCAACGATTTGGTCAGCGTCATACCGGCCGGCCGGTCACGCGGCGCATTCGATTTTGCGGCGATCGCCTTGCCGAAGCTCCGCACGATCAAGCCTTGTTCTTCGAGATACGTCAGGTCGCTCCTGATGGTCACTTCGGACACCATCAGCGCCGTGCTGAGCTCATCGACCCGCATCTGGCCGTGCTGCCTGATCCAGTCGGCAATCTGTAGCCGGCGCTGCAGCACGGCGCTCTTCGCACCGATTGTCATCGTTGTCGTTCCGGACGAACCATGTCGCATCGATGCCAGCGATTTAGCGTGAAGTCTATAGGTTTCGAAATGAAAGCCCGCTGGATCGGGCAGAGTCGCTGCCGCGATCCGGATTGCGGCAGGTTGCCTGAATAACAGGCGATTTATCGTCAAAATCGCATATAAAAATTCCATTGACTTTCCAAACGAAAGTCAGCTACCTGCGTTTCAGAAGACGCGGCCAAGCTGCGCACGACGAACGCGAGGAAACGACTGAACCGCACCGACCCGATGGGGACGCTGCTCGTTTGCTTCCATTTCCGTTCGAACTGACCCTCTGGGTCCCCCTTGCGCAGGTTCGATCTGCGCCGCCGGCGCGCGTGATCCGCAACGGCGTGAAGCCGAGACAAATGAAATGAACCAGGTTCGTTCAATGAGGGAGATACGCTTGATGAAAAAACATATCGCTTACGCGTTCGGCGGGATCGCGGCAGGGTTATTGGGCCTGATGTCCAGTGCCTCCGCCGAGACGCTGACAATCGCGACCGTGAACAATCCCGATATGCTGCAGATGCAGAAATTATCGCCGCAGTTCACCAAGGAAACCGGCATCAAGCTCGATTTCGTCGTCCTGCCCGAAAACACGCTGCGCCAGCGGGTCACCACCGATATCGCAACGAATTCCGGCAATTTCGACATCGTCACCGTCGGTTCCTATGAAGTGCCGATCTGGGGCAAAAGCGGCTGGCTGGCACCGATCAAGGGTCTGCCTGCCAGTTACGATGTCGCCGACATCTTCCCCTCGGTCCGCAAAGGCCTGTCATACAAAGGCTCGCTCTACGCTTTGCCATTTTACGCCGAAAGCTCGGTCACGTATTACCGCAAGGATCTGTTCAAGGCCGCTGGCATCACGATGCCGGCGCATCCGACGTACAAGGAAATTGAGCAATACGCTGCGAAAGTGAACGACCCCGCCAAGGGCGTCTATGGCATGTGTCTGCGTGGCCTGCCGGGCTGGGGCGAAAACATGGCGTATTTCGACACGCTGGTGAACACCTTCGGCGGCCGCTGGTTCAACATGAAGTGGCAGCCGCGGCTGGATAGCGCGGCCTGGAAAAATGCCGCCAATTACTACGTGAACATCGAAAAGAAATACGGCCCCCCCAACGTGACGTCGAACGGCTTCACTGAAACCCTGGCTCTGTTCAGCCAAGGCAAGTGCGGCATGTGGATTGACAGCACGGTCGCGGCCGGTTCGCTGTGGGACCCGAAAACCTCGAAAGTGGCCGCCGATGTCGGCATGGTCGATGCTCCGGTCGCTGTAACCCCGAAGGGCGCTCACTGGCTCTGGGCGTGGTCGCTCGCCATCCCCAAGACCACCCGCCATAAGGCCGATGCGATGAAGTTTCTGCAGTGGGCGACATCAAAAAATTATATCGCGCTCGCCGGCAAGACCTTCGGCTGGGTGCAGACCCCGCCGGGAACCCGGATCTCGACCTACTCGAACCCCAACTACATCAAGGCCGCGCCTTTTGCAGGCATGGTCAAGAAGGCGATCCTGAGCGCCGATCCCACCGATCCGACACTCAAGAAAGTGCCGTACACCGGCGTTCAGTTCGTCGCGATCCCGCAGTTCGAGGGAATTGGCACCGAAGTGGGACAGCAACTTGCCGCAGCCCTCTCAGGCCAGAAATCGGTCGATGCGGCTCTGACCCAAGCCCAGGCGGCTACCGGTCGGACCATGAAGGAAGCTGGCTACAAGTAATCAGGCAACCGCAGCAGCGCCGCCCCGAAGCGGCGCTGCCAATGCTTTGAAAAGGGTGGGATGATGGACCAGGGCGTTGCGGTCACCAATATCAGTACCGAAGTGCGGTCCGGACGCGGCGCGCGACAGGTGAACACGCTGCCGCTCCTGCTGCCGGCCGTCATCCTGTTGCTCCTATGGTCCATCCTGCCCTTGCTGCGCACCATCTTCTACTCGTTCGAAAACTATAATCTGATGACGCCGCCTGCCGTCTTTAACGGCGGCCTGAATTATCGCTACCTGTTCACCGACATCTCGACCTGGGTCGCCATCAAAAACAGCGTCGTCCTGGTGCTCGGCGTTCTGGCTGCCTCGATCGTGTTCGGCACGCTGATAGCGTTGCTGTTGAATAACGATTTTCCCGGCCGCAACATCGCGCGCTTGCTCGCGATCGCACCATTTTTCGTGATGTCGCCGGTCGCGGCACTGATCTGGAAAAACCTGCTGCTCGATCCGGTCAGTGGCCTGTTCGGCTGGTTCATGACGCTGCTGGGCCTCCACCCGATCGCCTGGTTCAGCACGGCGCCGATGCTCTCGGTCGTGATCATCTATTCCTGGCGCTGGATTCCGTTCGCCACGCTCATCCTGCTCACCGCGCTGCAATCGCTCGATACCGATCAGCTCGAAGCCGCGCGGATGGACGGCGCCAAAGGCCTCGCTCGCCTGCGCTACATCGTACTGCCCCATCTGCTGCGGCCGATCTCTATCGTCATCATGCTGGAATCAATCTTCCTGCTCTCGGCCTTCGCGGTGATCTACACCACCACCAACGGCGGCCCCGGTGATGCAACCACCACGTTGACCTATCTGATCTTCATCAAGGCCCTGAACGACTTCTCGATCGGCAGCGCCTCTGCCGCCGGCGTGTTCGCCATCGTGCTGGCCAATGTGCTGGCAATGTTCCTCATCCGCGCCGTCTCGCGCAATCTCCAGGCTTGAGGGCGCAGCCATGAAACAATCGGCATTGAGCCAGATCATCTTTGGCATCCTGGCATGGATCGCAGCGCTGGTCATGTTCTTCCCGATCCTGTGGATGATTGTGACAGCCTTCAAAACCGAAGGCCAGGCCATCGCCATTCCGCCGCTGATCCTGTTTACGCCGACCATCCAGAGCTTTCTCGATGCCACGGCCAATGCGGGCTATCTGCTGTTCGCCATGAACAGCGTCATCGTCAGCGTCGGCTCCACGGTGCTCGCCATCGCGATCGCCTTTCCGGCGGCCTATGCGCTCGCGTTCTTTCCAACCAAACGCACCGAATTCACGCTCATGTGGATGCTTTCGACCAAGATGCTCCCCGCCGTCGGCGTCCTGATGCCCATCTACCTCGGCATGAAAACGATCGGGTTGCAGGATACCAGGATTGGTCTGGTCGGGCTCGACACGTTGATGAACCTGCCGATCGTGGTCTGGATGCTGTATTCGTTCTTCAAGGAAATCCCAGGGGAAATTCTCGAAGCCGCCCGCGTCGATGGCATCGGGCCACGCCAGCAGATGTGGCATCTGTTGCTGCCGCTCTCCGGCCCCGGCATCGCTTCCACGGCGCTGCTCTCGGTGATCCTGTCCTGGAACGAGGCGTTCTGGAGCATCAACGTCACCGCCTCCCACGCCGGCACGCTCGCCGCCTATATCGCGCGGTTTTCTGCGCCCGAAGGCCTGTTCTGGGCAAAACTCTCGGCCGCATCGGTCCTGGCGGTTGCTCCCATACTCGTATTCGGCAGTCTGACGCAGCGGCGCCTGGTGCGCGGCCTGACGTTCGGCGCCGTGAAATAGAGGCAATCATGGCAAAGCTCATCCTGCAGAACGTCGAAAA
>NZ_NCJX01000069.1:0-13583 GCF_002282635.1 Acidiphilium sp. 34-64-41
CGGGTCGAGCTTGGGGCGGCCCTGATAAATCACCCCCTCAATGTCGGTCATGGTGATGCGGTCCGGCGCCGCGCCCAGCGCAATCAGTATCCGCACGCAACTCCGCGCGATCCTGCGGGCGACCGCGCACGGGGACGTGCGCATCATGGTCCCGATGGTCAACGACGTCGAGGAGGTCAGGGCCGTCCGAGAACTGCTCGAGTCCGAGGAGGAACTCGGAATATCGAAATCTATTTGGGGGGATGCGTGCCTGGCAATGGGACGAGAGCAGGTAGCAATCGCTGTCGCTATCGTTTCGGCAAAACCACAAAGCCACTTCCGCGGCAGCGCAGGGGCATATTTCCACGGCATGGTCTCACGGGCAAAAAAAGGTGAACTTCATCTGGCACGAACGATCTGCGGGATGCGTGCCCAACACTAACCATCGAGCCAAAAAGGCTCACGAAACAAGAATGGCGATATCCTGCGATTGTCCAGGAATGACAAGCTCATTGGACACGTCCAAAAGTGCCTGCCAATCTGGTACTCCAACCATATGACTAATGCCGTAATGTCCGGATAAGGACACGGATAATTGTTCTTGATGCGTTTACATCTGGCGTACGTAAACCATACTTTTTTGTCCAAACCACGTTTTGAGGAAAGTCGGAGGAGGGGAGAGGGTAATCTTGAACGGTCGCGACCATCGTGTTGGTAGCATTCGTGATCTGAGAGACGGACTCGATTGTCTGGCAATGCGCCTATCCAGCGTCACGTGTGCGGGCGTCCCATCCGGACATCGCTATCTCGGTCATGTCCTCCAGCTCGGATCGGCTCGCCCCGTCGCGGGCGAGAATCGACATGCCAGCCTGAACTGCCTGCACAAACCGGGCGAGCGCGTGAAGGTCAACTGATGCAGCGATCTCACCATCCGTCACGGCTTGACGCGAGACGCGCTTCCACCCGGTCGAACGTGACGGCGCGTGCGTTTCGGACGATCTCCCCCAGTTCGGCATGGCCTTCGCTGCCGACCGTCGAGAGCGTCACCATACAGCCGCGTGGCAAGTTCGCGACGCAACCGGTCAGCGCCGCGGCCGAGTCCATGAGGAAGGACATGACCGCACCGCGCGCGGTATGGGCAGACTGGAAGGTGGACCATACGAGATGTTGCTTAGTCTCGGCGTAGTGGCGCAACACTTCCGCATAGAGAGCCTCCTTCGATCCGAACGCGGCATAGAGGCTCGGCGATCCTATACCCATCGCCTGGGTGAGATCGGCCATTGAAGTCGCTTCATAGCCCTTGGCGCATCGGAGATGACAAGCTTGGTGCCACGCAGGCCGCGGCGCACCAGGCTCTTGAGGAAGGTTGCCCAGAAGGTTTCGGCTTCGGACGGTCCGATGTGCGGGCCGACGATCTCGCGCTTTCCCTCGGTATTGGCGGCCACAGCGATTATTGCCGCGACCGAGACGATGCGAACCCCCTTCGCGTTGCTTGAGATAGGTGGCATCGAGCCAGAGATAGGGCCAGTCGCCGATAAGGGGGCGGTCGAGGAAGGCGTTGACGCGGTCGTCGATATCTTTGCAGAGCTTGCTGACGGTGCTCTTGCTGATCCCAGTGAGCCCCATGGCTTGAACCAGATCATCGACGCGTTGGGTGGACACGCCGCTCACCCAGGCTTCTTGGATCACCGCGACGAGCGCTTTCTCGGAGGTTTTGCGGGGTTCGAGGAACGGCGGGAAGTAGCTGCCTTGCCGAAGCTTTGGGATGCGGAGTTGCAGGCTGCCGAGGCGGGTATCGAGGGTACGGTCGCGATAGCCATTGCGATAGGTGGTGCGATCACCGGAGCGTTCATGCCGCCCGGCGCACCGCGGCGAACAGCATGTCACGCACGTCCGAAACACCGGCCGGTGGCGGCGCGACGAATTAGGCATCGGTTGATCCAGATCAACGCGGTGGCCCACCGAGCCCGATAAGACTTCCCGGCCGGGATTTAGCAGGGCGCACCGAGGAACAACCGTCATGGACCAAATTATTCCACCGCTGATCACACCTTCGGCGACTGCAGGCCAACCAGAAAGCCGTAAGCTGGGGGTCATTCTGCTCAGCGGCGTCGTCGTGGGCTCAATGATCGGTGGCGGATCGTTCAACCTGCCGCAGAACATGGCACAGGGTGCCGGGATCGCGGCCATTGTGATCGCCTGGGTGATCACCTTTATCGGAATGTATTTTCTATCAAACAGTTTTCGTATCCTGTCAGACAAGCGGCCTGATCTCAAGGCGGGGATTTATTCATACGCGCAGGACGGGTTCGGACCGTTCGCTGGCTTCCAGATGGCATGGGGGTATTGGCTCAGTGCGGCCTTCGGCAATGTAGCCTTCGCGGTTCTAATTATGCAGATCCTAGGCTATTTCTTTCCAATATTCGGTAACGGACAGAACTGGGCGTCGCTGATCGGTGCTTCCTTGCTGATTTGGGTGATGTGTTTTATCGTGATGACCGGGGTGAAGCGAACAGCGGCACTCAATGTTCTGGCAAGCGTGCTGAATATTGCGACGATCGGCTTCGCGTTGCTGATTATGTCCTATTATGCGACCGGCGGCCACTTCACCTTCGACGTCTGGGGCCAGAAGAACCACCTCGGCAGCGTGTTTACGCAGGTTAAAAGCACCATGCTGGTGACGCTGTGGGTGTTCATCGGCATTGAAGCCGCGGTGGTCGTCTCTGACCGGGCCCGCAAGATGTCGGATGTCGGGCCGGCGACGTTCATTGGACTTGGCGTGTGCACGCTACTGTATGCGCTGCTCTCGATCATGCCGTTCGGCATCATGCATCAGGGCGCAATCGCCAAGCTCGCAAACCCCTCGGCGGCTTATGTGCTTTCTGCTGTGGTCGGGCGGTGGGGTGCGGTCTTCGTAAACATCTCGCTGCTGATCGCGGTGCTCGGGTGCTGGCTAGCATGGACCATACTGACCGCGGAGCTTCCGTTCGAAGGTGCCAAAGGCGGGGTGTTTCCAAAATTCCTCGCCCGCGAAAATAGGTTTCATGCGGCGGTGCCCTCGCTGATGGTGTCCAGCGTGGTCATGCAGATCACCATGTTCGTCGTTCTGTTCGCGCACAACGCATGGCTGTGGCTGATCGATATCTGCGGCGTTATGATCCTGCCGCCATATTTCACCAGCACGCTGTTTCTTGCGCTCTATGCATCGAAGCCCGGCTATGTCGCAACGCACTCCGAGGGTCGCCGCACCGCGCTCGTCACCGGCCTGCTCGGTGCGGTCTATTCACTCTGGCTGCTCTATGCCGCCGGCCCGGAGTTCGTTCTGATGTCCACTATCATTTTCGCGATCGGCATTCCGGTGTTCTGGTACGCCAAGCGTGATCATTTTCCACAAAAGCCTGTGTTTTCCAAAGGGGAGATCGTCTCGGTCGGTCTGCTGCTCGGCGTCGCCGCGGTGGCCCTGGTGCTGTTTGCGAAAGGGATCGTGAAAGTCACCTGACCGCCAAAGAACACGGCCCATCAAAAGGAAAGCGCACACTTATGTCATTCGATACATTGTTCGGCATCCTCGCATGCAGCGCCATCCTCCACGAAGAGTCGCACGAGGCTTGCCATCTGCGCGACATCCTTGGCGAGGTTACCCGCCGCGGCTACGCCGTGACCGAAACAGCAACCGTCGCTGATGCCGAAGCCTCGATGCGGACGGATTCAGCAATCGGGTGCGTCCTGCTCGAATGGGGCGATGGCGCCTGGCGAAGCGAGACTGACGCACTTATCGGGACGATCCGGGCGCGCGGATTGGAGATGCCAATCTTCCTGCTGGTCCGGCGGCATCGGCTAGACGAAATCCCAGTGGAGGTCCTCGGGAAGGTCACCGGCTATCTGTTTCTGGCCGAAGACATGCCCGACTTCATTGCGAAGAATTTGATCGGGCATCTGAAAATCTATGCCGCCACGTTGAAAACACCCTTCTTCGGCGCGATGGTTGATTTCGCCGAAGAGGGTAATCAGGTCTGGACCTGTCCGGGGCACAACGGCGGAATCTTTTACTGGAAGAGCCCGGTCGGACGGCTGTTCGTCGAGCATCTCGGCGAGGCGATCTTTCGCAACGATCTGGACAATTCAGTCGTCGAGCTTGGTGATCTGCTGACCCATGAAGGGCCCGCGCTGCAGGCCCAGCGTGAAGCCGCGGTGATTTTCGGCGCCGACCGCACCTATTTCGTGTTGAACGGCACTTCGACCTCCAACAAGATCGCGCTCGGCGCCCTCGTCGCGCATGGCGATCTCGTGCTGTTCGACAGGAACAATCATAAATCCATCCATCATGGTGCCTTGATCAATGCGGGCGGCATTCCGGTCTATCTGCCGACCGACCGCAACCCGCAGGGGCTGATCGGGCCGATCGATTTCGCCTCGCTCGACGAGGCCGCCATCCGCGCACGGATCGAGGCTCATCCGCTGGTCACCGACCCCGCCGCGGCGCGCGCCGCCAAGCCGTTTCGGGTCGCGGTGATCGAACAATGCAGTTATGACGGCACGATCTACAGTGCAGAGATGATCTACCGCAAGCTGAGCCCCTTATGTGACTATATATTGTTCGATGAAGCCTGGGCCGGCTTCATGAAGTTCCATCCGCTGTTCGTCGGGCGGTTTGCGATGGGTCTGGCAGGCATGGGCGCCGATGACGCCGGCATCATCGCGACTCAATCGACCCACAAGCAACTCGCCGGTTTCTCGCAGGCGTCGCAGATCCATGTGAAGGATCATCATATCGCAGGGCAGCGGCGGCAGGTGACGCACAAGCGCTTCAACGAAACCTTCATGCTGCATGCATCGACATCACCGTTCTATCCGCTGTTCGCCTCGCTCGATGTCGGGGCACAGATGATGAAGGGGCGCGCCGGCCATGTGATGTGGGATGACACGATCCGGCTCGGCATCGAGTTGCGCAAGAAGCTCCGGGCATTGTCGGACGAGTTCGCCGCCGCAGCGAGGCATCCGGCAGAGGCATGGTTTTTCGATCCATTCGTGCCCGACCGCATCCCGGCCGCGGGCGACGACGCGCAGGGCATGATCCGCTGGCAGGATGCACCGACCGATCGCTTGGCCAGCGACCCCGCGTGCTGGGCGCTCGAACCCGGCGCGGCCTGGCATGGTTTCACCCATCTTGCGCCCGGCTATGCGATGACCGACCCGAATAAACTCACCCTGATCACCCCCGGCCTCTCACGGGTAGATGGAAGCTATGAGGACCACGGCATCCCCGCAGCGATTCTTGCCGAATACCTCCGGGAAAATCGGATCGTGCCAGAAAAGAACGATCTGAACAGTATCCTGTTCCTGCTCACGCCGGGCATGGAATCGAGCAAGGCGGGCACGCTGCTGAGCGCGCTGGTCGGCTTCAAGCGGCTGCACGATGTCAACGCCCCGTTGATCGAGGTGCTGCCCGACTTCACCGCGCGCCACGGCGCGCGCTACGCGAAAATCGGCTTGTATGATCTTTGCCACGACATGCACCAGTTCTACCGCGCGCACGATGTCAGCGCCTTGCAGCGCGACCAGTTCCGCGCCGCGCATTTTCCGGAAATCGTCATGTCCCCGCAGGAAGCGATGCAACATTTCATCCGCAACGACGTCGACTATCTGCCGCTCGATCAGCTGTCGGGTCGCATCGCGGCCACGCTCGCTCTGGTCTATCCACCCGGTATCGGCGTGATCGTGCCGGGCGAGCGCTACGATGAGCACGCCCGCCCGATGGTGGATTACCTGCGGATGTTCGAAGCCGCCGCCAACCGGTTTCCCGGTTTCGAGAGCGAAATCCAGGGTGTGTACCGTGAGACCCAGGACGACGGCAGCGTGAAGCTGTTCACCTATGTGGTGCGGCAATGAACGATGTCATGAACCCGTCGGTCGCCATCGTGCCCGCCCCGCTCGGCACCTATTCCGAAGTCGGGATCCTGCGGGAAGTGCTGGTGCACCGGCCCGACCTCAGCCTGACCCGGCTGACCCCGGGCAATTGCCGTGATCTGCTGTTCGACGATGTGCTCTGGGTGAAAAAAGCCCGCCAGGAGCATGACGCCTTCGTCGATACCATGCGCGAGCGCGGGGTCGTGGTGCGCGAATTCGGTGCCATGCTCGCCGAAACCATGGCGGATCCGGTGGCACGCGCCTGGCTGCTCGATCGGCGCATCGATATCGGACACCTCGGTCACGGCACGATGGGCGAAGTTCGTGCCTGGCTCGATGAATTGTCCGCGGTGCAGCTGGCTGCGTATCTGGTGGGCGGCATCACGCGGTCGGATCTGCCGTTCACGCCGGGCGGGCTGTTCGGCGCCACCCGCGCACCACATGATTTCGTGCTGCCGCCCTTGCCGAACCAGTTGTTCACCCGCGACAGCTCCTGCTGGGTCGGCAAGGGCGTGTTCATCAACCCGATGTTCTGGCCCGCGCGCCGTCCGGAAGCGATCAACGCCGCCAGCGTCTATCGGTTTCATCCACGCTTTCGCGACGCCGATTTCGTGCGCTATCTCGATGCGTCCGACCAGGACTACAGCCCAATCAGCCTGGAAGGCGGCGATGTGATGCCTTTGGCTGGCGGTATCGTGCTGATCGGCATGGGCGAGCGTTCGACGCCGCAGGCCGTCACCGACTATGCGCGCCGGTTGTTCCAGCACGGCGCCGCGACCCGCGTGATTGCAGCCCTGATGCCACGCGATCGCAGCTTCATGCATCTCGATACCGTGTTCACCTTCTGCGACCGCGATCTGGTGACCGTATTTCCCGATATCGTCGATCACATCACCAGTTTTTCGCTCTACCCGGAGGACGATGCCGGGCGCATCACGGTGGTGCGCGAACCACACCCTTTCACCGCCGTGGTGGCCGCCGCAATCGGCGTGCCGCATCTGCGCCGCATTGCCACCGGCGGCGATGCGGCGGAGGCCGAACGCGAACAATGGGACGACGGCAACAACGTCATCGCGCTCTCGCCGGGCGTTGTCATCGCCTACGATCGCAACGTCTACACCAACACGCTGCTGCGCAAGGCCGGGATCGAGGTCATCACCATCGAGGGAGCTGAGCTTGGGCGTGGGCGGGGTGGCGGCCATTGCATGACCTGCCCGCTGGCCCGCGATCCGATCTGACTACCCATCACGAAAGATACCATCATGCCGATCAATCTTCACGGCCGCAGCGTCATCGATCTCGACGATTTTTCACCCGCCGAATTGCGCTACCTCCTGGCGCTCGCGAAAGATCTAAAGGCGGCCCATCGCGCCGGCTCAGAGCGGCCGCAACTCGCGGGCAAGAACATCGCGCTGATCTTCGAGAAGGATTCCACTCGTACACGCAGTGGTTTCGAAGTCGCGGCCCACGACCAGGGTGCGCATGTTACCTATATGGGCCCGAGCGGCAGCCATATCGGTGAAGCGGAAACCGTGCACGATACCGCCCGCGTGCTCGGGCGCATGTTCGATGCGATCGAGTTTCGCGGCTTCGGCCAGGCGGATGCGGTGACGCTGGCGCGTTATGCCGGTGTGCCGGTCTACAACGGCCTGACCGACCAGTCGCACCCGACCCAGATACTGGCCGATTTCATGACCATGCTGGAATTCACGCATAAATCGCTGAGTGACGTCCGCTTCGCCTTCATGGGCGATGGCCGCAACAACATGGCACGCTCACTGGCAACCGGGGCGGCGAAGCTGGGCATGGGTCTGACCATCGGCGCGCCGGTCTCGTTGCGGCCGGATGCCGCGTTCATCACCCATGTCGACGCCATTGCGCAGGAAAACGGCGGTTCGGTCCGCTACGAGGCCGATCCGGCAAAGGCGGTCGCCGGGGCGGATTTCATCTACACCGATGTCTGGCTTTCGATGGGCGAAGACAAGACCAAATGGGGCGAGCGGATCGATCTACTGAAGCCCTACCAGGTCAACGCGGCATTGATGGCCGCCGCGGGGAATCCGCTGGTCAAATTCATGCATTGCCTGCCGGCGTTTCATAACACCGAAACCAGTATCGGGCGCGACATTGCGGCGCGGTTCGCCATGACCGCGATGGAGGTGACCGACGAAGTGTTCGAATCCACCGCCTCGATCGTGTTCGAACAGGCCGAGAACCGCATGCACAGCATCAAGGCGATCTTACTGGCCACGCTGGGCTAGCGTGATGCGCATCCTGATCGCATTGGGCGGCAATGCGCTGCTGAAACGCGGTGACGTTCTCTCCGCTCTCCATCAGCAAGCCGCGATCGACGCCGCAGCACAGTCGATCGCGGCTCTCGTCCATGCCGGCCATCAAATAATTATTACACATGGCAGTGGCCCGCAGGTCGGATTGTTGGCCTTGCAATCGGCGGCCGGACCGGCCGAGTCAAAGCTGCCGCTCGATGTGCTCGATGCGGAGAGTCAGGGCTGGCTCGGCTTTGCGATCGAGCTCGCGATGCGAAACGCCCTTCCAGCCGGTACCGAGATCGTAACTATGCTTACGCAGATAGCAGTGGCGGCGGACGACCCGGCCTTTGCGGCACCCTCCAAGCCTATCGGGCCGGTGTACGCCGAGACGGATGCCCGCCGCCTCGCCGCGGCGCACGGCTGGTCGGTTGCCGCTGATGGAGCGGGATGGCGGCGGGTGGTTGCGTCGCCATCGCCGGTGGACATCATCGAACGACGGTCGATTGCACGATTGGTTAGGGCAGGCGCACTCGTCATCTGTGGTGGCGGCGGTGGCATACCGGTTCTACGGAATGAAGCGGGACTATGGCGGGGGGTGGAGGCGGTTATCGATAAGGATGCCTCGAGTGCGATGATCGCACGCATGGTCAGCGCTGATCTGCTCGTGATCGTAACGGATGTGGCCGGGGTGTACCTGGGTTACGGCAAACCAGACGCACGACTTATTAGGGCGGCCAGTCCGACCGCCCTGGCGGCGCATGCGTCCGATTTCCGCGCAGGCTCGATGGGCCCGAAAGTCGACGCCGCAAGCGATTTTGCACGTCGCACGGGCAAACGCGCGATGATCGGCGCGCTGGACGATCTGCCCTCGATTATCGAGGATCTTGCAGGGACCCGCATCACTTTATGCGAACCAGCGCTCGTGTTTGCCACGTCGACCGGCTTGACGACGCCACCGATGAAGATCCCGTGATGTCGAATATCGGCGTTGCTGTATGAGTCGGGTCAGGGTGCTGGTATCGCCGTGGTAGCGGCGCTGATCTGACTGTCACAGGCACCGTCATCAGGCATGACCATTCAGGGCCAGTGCAACGAGCTGCGGCTCGGTGATTGCGGACAGGTCTGTGATGAGATTACCGCCAACGCGTTGATAGACTTGCGGATCGGAGCCACAGAAATCGATGGCGACGACGGATTTGATCAGGCACGGACGCCAGGCATCGAACCGGGTGCCGCGTCGGCTCGATCGCCACCGAGTGCGCGCAAGGCATTCAGGATCACCATGATGTCGATGACTTCCTGCAACAGAGCGCCAAGCACCGGCGGCAGGTACCCGAACGCCGCAACCGCCATGGCGATGAACGACAGCCCCATCCCGACCGTGATCGATTGCAGTGCGATTCGACGCGCGCGCCGTGCAATGGCGATCGCTTCGGCGATCCGGTCGATCCGATCGACCATCAAAACAACATCCGCCGCTTCCGCCGCCGCCGCCGCACCGCGCGCACCCATAGCGACGCCGATATCAGCCGCCGCGAGTGCTGGCGCATCGTTGATGCCATCGCCGATCATCATCGTCATGCCGTAGGCCCGTTCGGCGCGGACCCGCGCGATCTTGTCGGCGGGGGACAACGCCGCGAACACCGCATCGAGCCCCAAATGATCGCCGATCCGCTCAGCCGGGCCGGCGCGGTCGCCGGTGAGCATCACCAGCCGCGTGAACCCGGCCGCGCGCAGGGCCTGCACGGTTGTCATCGCTTCGGGGCGCTCGGTATCGGTCAGCAGGATCACTCCGGCCACCCGATCATCGATAGCGACCCACGCCGCCGCCGCCGCCGCCTGCGCCTGGGCAACGGCGCTTCCCTCATCCGGCGGCATAATGCCATTGGCACGCAACAGACCCGCGCCGCCGACCATGACGCGCCGCCCCCCGATCAGGCCGGCCAGCCCGCTGCCGGGCGTTTCCGCGACATCGATGGGAATGGTCAGCGCCGATGCCGCAGCGCCGGCCGCGGTAATCGCCACCGCGACCGCGTGCTGCGACAATTGCTCGAGCGATGCCGCATCGTGCAGCACCGCAGCGGCGGCGAAACCTTCCAGCACCTCGACACCGGTCATCCGTGGCAATCCGGTCGTCAGCGTGCCGGTCTTGTCGAACAGGGCGACGTTTGCGCGGGACAAACGCTCGAGCGCGCCGCCGCCCTTGATGATCACGCCGCGTCCGGCCGCCCGGGAAATGCCGCAGATCAAGGCGACCGGCGTCGCCAGGATGAGCGGGCACGGCGTGGCCACCACCAGGATGGCGAGCGCGCGCATCGCCTCACCGGTCCAGAGCCAGACCGCGCCGCACGACGCCAGGGTTACCGCCAGAAACGCGACCGCCCAGCGATCGGCCAGCCGCGCCATCGGCGGCCGCTCGCGCTCGGCAGATCGGACCAGCCGCACGATCGCCTCGAACGTGCTGTGCGCCGCCGTCGCGGTGCCGCGCAGGACGAACGGGCCGCCCGCGTTCAACACGCCGCTGCGCACCGTTTGATCGACTGCCCGTGTCACCGGCAACGGCTCGCCGGTCAGGGCGGATTCGTCCAGAATCGCCGGACCTTGCACCACCGCGCCATCGACCGGCACGACCTCGCCCGGCTTGATGATCAACTCATCGCCGATGGCCACCGCCGCGATCGCGATATCGACGATCACGCCATCGCGGGTGCGATGCGCGATCACCGGCGTGCGCGAAACCAGCGCCGCCAATTCCCGCCGCGCCCGCGCCCCGGCATATTCCTCGAGCGCCGCACCGCTGGCGACCATCGCGGCGACGATCACGCCCGCCAGATGCTGCCCCAGCGCGATCGAGGCCGCGATCGCCAGCAACGCGATCAGATCGACCCCGAGCGTGCCCCGCCACAGCCCGGCGATGAAATCGATCGCCACCACCAGTGCCACGATCGCGGCCGGACCGTCCCAGGCGACGATCGTGAACTGCCGATACCCCAGCGCATCGGCCACCAGCCCCACGGCCAAACCGACCACGACAAGGCCGAGAACCGCCGCGCGCAACCGGGCATGCGCAAGCATCATCCAAACCCACCGTCGATGACCGCCGCGATCACGCCGCTCATACCGCCGAGCCGATCAAGGCGCCGATGCCGGTGGTGATGCCCATGGCAAGCGCGCCCCAGAACGTCACCCGCAGGGTCGGCCTCAGCAAGCCTGCCCCACCGGCTTTCGCACCGATCATGCCCAGCACGGCGAGGAACAGCAGCGACCCCACCCCGACCACCGCCAGCAGCGCGCTCGCCGGGGCTAACAAGACCAGGATCAGCGGTGCTGCGGCACCAACCGAGAACGTGGCGGCCGAGGCCATCGCCGCCTGCACCGGCCGCGCCGTCGTCGCTTCCGAAATGCCGAGTTCATCGCGGGCGTGGGCACCCAGCGCGTCCTTTTCCATGAGTTGCCGCGCAACCTCATGGGCGAGTCCGGCCTCCAGACCACGGTCGACGTAGATCCGGGCGAGCTCTTCAGTCTCGGCGCCGGGATCGCCGGCCAACTCGCTGCCTTCGCGCGCCAGATCGGCCCGCTCCGTATCGGATTGCGAACTGACCGACACATACTCGCCCGCCGCCATCGACATGGCACCCGCGACCAACCCCGCAACACCCGCCACCAATACGCCGTGCGCGTTGCCGCCGGCGGAGGCAACACCCAGCACCAGGCTCGATGTCGATATGATGCCATCGTTCGCGCCCAGGACCGCTGCCCGCAGCCAGCCGATCCGCGCGATCAAATGGGTTTCCCGGTGAGTTTGCCGCATGGTGATCTCCGTTATTGTTTCGGCCGGTCGCCAATGGCCTCTATACGACTTCGCTTGGCACTGTTGGTCGAAGCCGCGGCACGCCACCAGCACCCTCGGCGCTCGGCGCCAACCCCAGCCCGTGCTGCACATAAAGGATTTCGACCACCGCCATCAGAAACAGCGTCAACGGGGCGGCGAGCAGCACACCGAGTGGGCCGAGCAGCACGCCGAACGCCACCGTCGACAGAATGGCCAGCACGGGGGGAAACGATGTCACCTGCGCCTGAACCATCGGCGTGATGAAATTCCCTTCAACGAAATGAACCGCCGCATACATCAGCATGACCGATCCAGCCTCCAGCGGTCCCTGCGTCAATGCCACCAGCGTCGCTGGCACCGCCGCGAGCACCGCGCCGACATAGGGAATGAAGCACAGCAACCCGCCCATCAGGCCCAGCGCAAACGCGGCCTGAATGCCGAGCAGCCATAATCCCAGACCGCTCAAGATGCCGATCGTCGCCATCACCAAAATCTGGCCAAGCAGCCAGCGCTCGAGGATCTGCCCGGTCGTGAGGAACAGCCCCTCGGCCGTGGCCTGGTAGGGGGGCGGCACCAGCCGAAAACACAGGCGTCGGTAGCGAGCGGGTTGGGCGGCAAGATAGATCGCGGCAAACAGGGCAATCACCGCATAGCCGAGCCCGCGCACGATGACCCCTGCAGTCGCGGCTACGATCCCCGTTGCCCAGCCTGTCGCCCCCAGAACATTGGCGCGATGGGCTTGAGCCAGAATCTCCTGGCCGTAGGGGGTCGTCTTCAGGCGGTTGACGACCAGTTCGAACCCGGCCGGTGCCGCCTGAAGGACATCGTTGAACTGTTTTGCAACCGTCGAGCCAAATATCCACAGCGCGACCCCGAAAATTGCCAGACCCAGGCTCAGGACTCCTGCCAGGGCGATGCCCCGCGGCGTGCCGGTATGGCGCGCAATCCATCGCGCGGCGGCACACAACCCAATCGCGGACAGCACGGCCCCGAACAACAGGGCCACGATGTCCGCGAGCTGCCAGGCGGCCACCGCCAGGGCGCCGATCACCAGGACGACCAGCACCTTTGCAGCGAAGCGGCCCAGTGTGACAGGGTTCGAGGTCACGTGGGCAGCGCGGCTTTCGATCGGGCTTTGAGAGTAGGATCGATTGCGTTTGACGCTGCGACTTCGCTTGACCGGAATAAGTGTGCTCGCAAAACGGGACACTTCAGGTTGATCATCCTTGAACGGTCCCTTTCGAGGGCAAGCGCGCTCACGGTCGGCGCCGCTGGATCAGCCAGGTAGGATGAACGCGCCAGCAAAAACCAGGGTTCGTTTGAGGTTGAACGCGGGCGACTGCGTTTTGTCATTGCAGACCTCCAGTCCGGACGAAGCCGGCTTGCGAAACGATGAAGGCGATGGCTCATAGCCCGCCTACGGCTGTGCGGCGCCATGCTGGTACGACTATGGTTGCGAATGGCCCCGCTTTCCGTTTTTCTTTTCACATGGTTCTATGATCCGTGCCTATCCGGTTGACTCAGACACCCACTAGGGCTAGTGGCCCCCGCCATGGCGGCCATTGACATTCACCAGCGTGACGAACTGGCTTTTC